>DATJBR010000263.1:0-2514 GCA_035515255.1 Lysobacter sp.
TTCGCCGGGGTCGCCGGCCAGACGGGCCAGCAGTCTGCGGGGCAATCGGGCCAGCCGCTGCTCGTTGCGCAACGCACGCGCGTAACGGCCGTAGCCGAAGAACAGTTCGTCGCCGCCGTCGCCGGACAGGGCCACGGTGACATGCTGCCGCGCCAGCCGGCACAGCAGGGCGGTGGGCACCTGCGAGGAGTCGGCAAACGGCTCGTCGAAGATCCGCGGCAGTTCCGGCACCAGATCCAGTGCGGCGTGGCCGTCGACATGCAGCCGGGTGTGGTCGGTGCCCAGGTGGCGGGCGACGGCGGTGGCGTATCCACTCTCGTCGTGTACCGCGTTATCGAAGCCGATCGAGAAGCTGCGCACCGGCCGGTCGGACTGCGCCTGCATCAGCGCGGTGACCAGCGAGGAATCGGTGCCCCCCGACAGGAACGTACCGAGTGGAACGTCGGCCTCCATCCGCTGTGCGGTGGCATCGCGCAGCAGCCGGTCCAGTGTGTCCAGCGCGGCGGCCTCGTCGCCGTCGAAGCCGTGACGGATCGCCGCGCGCTGGCGATCCAGGCAACTCCACCACGCTTGCGGCGCGGTGGCCGGGTCGAACGTCGCGTTGCCGGCGCGGACCATGGTCTGGTCAACACGCAACAGGCGGCCGGCGGGCAGTTTGTGGACTCCTCGCAGGATCGCGTGTGGTGCGGGGATGTAGTCCAGCCGCAGCAGCAACGCCAGCGCGTCCGGATCGACCTCGGCCCGCAGCCCCGGATGCGCGCGCAACGCGGCCAGTTCGCTGCCGAACACGAACGTGCCATCCCCGCCCCAGCCGTAGTACAGCGGCTTCTTGCCGACCCGGTCGCGGGCCAGCCACAGCACCCGGTCGCGGCGGTCCCAGGCCGCCAGCGCAAGCATGCCGTTGCCGCGCTCCAGTGCCGCCTCGACGCCCCACTGCGCGATCGCCGCCAGCAACACTTCGGTGTCGGAATGGCCGCGGAAGCCGTGTCCCAACGTCGCCAGCTCGGTGCGCAATGCGGCGTGGTTGTAGATCTCGCCGTTGAAGGCGATGACCCAGCGGCCGTCGGGCGAAGCCATCGGCTGGTGGCCCTCCGGGCTCAGGTCGACGATCGCCAGTCGCCGGTGCGCGAGTACCAGCCCGGCGCCGGGTTCGACCCAACTGCCGGCGTCGTCCGGCCCGCGATGGGCGATCGCGCTGCCCATGCGTGCGCCCAGCGCGCGCAGCTCGTCGGCGCTGTCGCGCGGGGTGGGCGACCAGGCGCCGGCGATTCCACACATGGTCGGGTCTCAGCTATCGGAGGTAGTGGCGGGTGGTTCGGCGGTGTCGGTGCGTGCCGGGGTGACCACCGGCTGGCCGTTCTGCAGCAGCCACAACATGATGGTTTTCTGACGCACGTAGTTGGCGCGCACATAGGCGTACACCAGCCCGTGCCAGCCGTCGCGGAAGCCGCCGCGCAGCAGGTAGCCGCGCCAGAAGCGCCAGGCCGGCGACAGCACCAGCTTGGCCAGCGAGGCGCGCTTGCCGCGGGTGAAGTCGTGCTCGGCCATCATCCGCGCGTAGCGCTGGGTCTTGGTCAGTTGCTGGTCGAGCGAGCGGTACGGGTAGTGGATCAGGTCGCCGGCCAGGGTCTGCACCGGGCCGTCGACGCTGGCCGCCTCGTGGATCTCGCGCTGGCCGCGCCAGCCGCCGCGGCGGCGGTCGAACAGGCGCAGCACGTGGTCCGGATAGGCGTTGCCGTGGCGCAGGAAACGGCCGAAGTAGCAGTCGAGCCGGGCGAAGCGGTAGCCGGCGGCGTCGTTGAAGCCGTTGTCGCGTGTGGCCAGGATCGAGGCGCGCAGTGCGTCGCCGACCCGCTCATCCGCGTCCAGGCACAGCACCCAGTCGTGGCCGGCCTGCTCGATGGCGAACTGCTTCTGGCTGCGGAAGCCGTCGAACGGTCGTTGCAGCACCCTGGCGCCCAGCGCGCGGGCGATCTCGACGGTGGCATCGGTGGAGAAGGAGTCGACCACCACGATCTCGTCGCAGAACGCGAGCGAGGCCAGGCAGTCGCCAATGCGGTCGGCCTCGTTGAACGTGATAATGCACGCCGATATGGCCGGCGCATGCGCGGGTCTTGGTGGCAGTGGAGCCGGGGGTGCGTTGATGGCGGAGTACCTGTTGTTCGCGACCGAGCGTTATGCGCTGCCCATCCTGCAGCCGCTGGCGCAGGCGCTGCAAGCCGACGGCCATGGCGTGCACGCCTGGTTCGTCGATGGCGCGTCAGGCGCGAGCTTGCCGGCACCGGTGCGCAGGATAGACGACGCCCGCGCCGCGGTCGCGCTGAAACCGCGCGCGGTGTTCAGCGCTGCCAACTGGGTGCCGCCGTTCGTGTCGGGCGCGAAGGTCCAGCTGTTCCACGGCTTCAATGTCGAAAAACGCGACGCCGCGCGCGGCCACTTCCGCGTGCGCGGGCTGTTCGACCTGTACTGCACCCAGGGGCCGGCGACCACGACACCGTTCCGCGAACTGGCCGC
>DATJBR010000264.1:0-4430 GCA_035515255.1 Lysobacter sp.
GCATCGGCGGGATCGAGGATGCCGGCGGGTGCATCGGACCCCAGCGCGACCACCAGCTCGACCTCGTGGTGCAGCTCGCGGCTGCCGCGCGGATAGGGCACCGCGCCGTCGAGCACGAGCGCGTCGGCCGGCTTGCAGAACAGCACCGGGTGGCCGCGTTCGGCCGGCGAGGCAGGCACGGCGGCGCCCATTTCGCGCGCATGGTCGGCGAAATTGCGGCCGACGCAGTAGATCCGGCGGACCGGGAAAAACGAGGCGGGGCCGGTCGAACGGACCGGGATGCGAACCTGCGGCGGTGCCGCGATCACGTCGGTCATGGTCAACGCGGCAGGGCGGATTTTTCGACCACGCGGTACTCGCCTTCGACCACGCGCGGGTCGTGCTGGGCATGGCCGCCGGCCATCGGCTTGCCGCGCCCCCGCACCAGCTTGTAGACCAGCCCGATGGCGAGCATGCACGCGCCCACCACGGCCCCGAACGCGACCAGCAAGACCAGCAGGCCCAGACCGACCGCCCCGAGCAGGAAGCGCAACAGGGCGTTCCGTGGCTTGCGCGGCGCGAACGCGGCACGCATGCGCGACTGGAAGAAGTGCTGGTCGAAGCGGAAACTCTGGCTGCTCATTCGGTACGTCATGCCACAATGCGGCGGAAAGCCGGACGCCGCAGTATCCCTGCTGGCGCGGAAAAACTTGTGAGAACTTCGTTAAATCTTCCGGGCTGCGCGTCCTGGACTTGCCCGCTCCCGGTTCGATCAAGGCAGCCTGTGCCGGGCAATCACGGCCCCGTCGCCACGCCTTTCCCTGCAGGAGTCGCCCGTCATGAGCACATCCGCACTGATTTCCCTGGACCGCATCGTCGATGGCGGCTTCGCCGAGGCCGGTGCCGACCTCGATGGCGATGTCGAACCGTTGATCCTGTACCGCGACGGCGACGACGTGCGTGCCTGGATCAACGTCTGTCCGCATGCCGGTCGCCAGCTCGACTGGGCACCGGGCCAGTTCCTCAAGAGCAAGGACGGCCTGCTGGTGTGCGCCGCGCATGGCGCGACTTTCGAGCTCCAGGGCGGCGAGTGCGTCGGTGGACCCTGCCGCGGCGAGTCGCTGCGGGCGGTCGAGGTGGAAGTGCGTGATGGCGCGGTGTGGCTGAAGGCCGGCCCCTGAGCGGCATCGGCTGAGCGGCGACAGTCGGCGACTCAGAACACCAGGTTCACCATCAGCACCGCGATCCCGGTGTAGGCCAGCGACAACGGGCCGCCGACGCGCCAGAGCTCCTTGCTGGTGTATCCGGCCGGGCCGGTGACCATCGAGATCACCGGGTTGGAGGCGGTCATGAAGTTGTTGGAAGCCGACAGCGCGACGACCAGGGCGAAGACGGTCGGGTTGCCGCCGGCGGCGAGCGCGACGTTGATCGCCAACGGCACCATCACGATCGCCGCGCCGACATGGCCGATCACCAGCGAGAAGGCGGTGGTCAGCAGGCCCAGCAGCAACTGCAGCAGCCAGGCGGGAGTCCCGTCGGGCAGGCGCTCGATGCTGTGTCCGGCCACCCACGCCGCCGCGCCGCTGGAATCCATCGCCCAGCCCAGTGGGATCAGGCAGGCCATCAGGAACACGGTCTTCCAGCTGATCGCCGCATAGGCCTCGTCGATGTGGATCACCCCGGTCAGCAACATGCCCGCCACGCCCGTCATCAGCGCCACCGACACCGGCAGGCGCGAGGACAGCGCCAGCAGCATCGCCAGGGCGAAGATGCCCAGCGCGACCTTCAGCTTGTGCGGGCGCTGCTCGCCTTTGGGGTAATCGGTCACCACCACCAGATCCTTGCCCTTGGCGGCATCGGCCAGGTTGGTCCAGATGCTGTGCAGCACCAGCATGTCGCCGGCGCGCAACGGCAGGTTGCGCACGTCCTCGCGCACGACCTTCTTGTCGCGGTTGACCGCCAGCAGGCTCAGGCCGAGCACCTTGCGCAGGTGCAGGTCGCGCGCGGTCTTGCCGATGAACTTTGATGTGGCCGGCACCACCGCCTCGGAAATGCCGGCGCGGCTGGGGTTGAACAGGTCGCCGAACACGCGCAAACGCGAACTCATCCGCAGCATCTGGTTCTGGGCGAAGTCGGCGACCTGCCGTTTCGGGCCCATTGCGCCGAGCACACTGCCTACCCAGATCCGCGCATCGGCCGAGGGCGACAGGCGCGCCTCGTCCTGGGTCTTGATGGCGAGGATCAGCGGTGCCTCGTGCAGGCTTTCCGCTTCGCCCAGCGACATCCCCACCAACGGGCTGTCGGCGGTGACGGTGAGCTCGTAGACGTCGCCCTCGATGCCATAGGCATTGGCGAAATAGCTTTGCGTCCGCGCCGGGGTCGCGCCCTTGCCGACGCCTTCGTGCAGGCGCTTGTTGCCGAAGAAGCGGAAGTACAGCAGCGAGGTCGCCAGCAGCGCCAGGCCGATCGGGAGCGTGGCGAACATCTGCAGCGGCACCAGCGACGCCGCGCCCGATGGCAGGTTGCTGTTGGCCGCGAGCAGCAGGTCGTTGAGCAGGATCAACGGCGAGGTGCCGACCATCGTCAGCGAGCCGCCCATCACGATCGCGGTCGCCAGCGGCAGCAGCAGCCGGGGCAGGGTCAGCCCGGTGCGCGAGGAAATCCGCGAGGCGACCGGCAGGTACAGCGCCATCACCGCCGGGTTCTGCATGACGGAGGAATTGAGGCCGGCGACCGCGCCGGTCAGCATCAGCAGCCGTTCCTCGACGCCGTGCGAGCGCCGCAGCAGCCAGGCGGCGAGGCGGTTGAGCGCGCCGGTGCGGTCCAGCCCCGCGCCCAGGATCATCGTGGCGATGATGCTCATCACCGCGTTGGACGAGAAGCCATTGAAGATCGTTTCCGGTGCGACCAGTCCGGACAGGCCCAGCAATACCAGTACCACCAGGGCGACGACGTCGGCGCGGACGCGCTCGAACACGAACATCACCATCGTGAACACCACCAGCCCGAGGACGAGCTTCATGTCGGTGGTGAGTGTCAGCGCGGTGTCCATGCCCTGGTTGAACACGTCAGTCCTGTGTGTTGCGGCCCGTCAGCAGCGGTCGTAAAGAAGGTCCCAGACGCCGTGGCCGAGCTTCTGGCCGCGGGTCTCGAAATGCGTCTGCGGGCGCCATTCGGGCCGCGGCACGCTGCCGCGTTTTCCGGCGCGGTTGACGATGCCGCCGGTGGCATCCAACACGTCCCACATCTGCTCCGCATAGTCGTGCCAATCGGTGGCGAGGTGCAAGCGACCGGTCGGCGCGAGCTTGCGCACCAGCAGGGCGGCGAACCCGGGCTGCACGAGGCGTCGCTTGTTGTGGCGTTTCTTGTGCCACGGATCGGGGAAGTAGATGCGCACCTCGTCGAGGCTGGCATCGGCGACTTCATTGCCCAGCACTTCCACCGCATCGTGGTGGTACAGGCGGACGTTCTGCGCGTCGTCCTCCGCCAGCGCATTGAGCAACCGGCCGACACCCGGCGCATGGACCTCGATGCCGATCAGGTCGCGCCCGGGGTCGTGCTGCGCGGCGAAGCGCAACGCCTCGCCATTGCCGAAGCCGATCTCGAGCACGCGCGGTGCCACACGCCCGAACACGGCATCGAAGTCGCGCGGCTGGCCGCTGTAATCGATGCCGAAACGCGACCACTGCTCGTCGAACGCGCGTTGCTGGGCCGGCGTGAAGCGGCCTTGGCGCAGCACGAAGCTGCGGATCTGGCGATGGCCTTCGGTGACCGTGAATGGTTTGCCGGATGCCGGCTTCGGCGGCGCGGGCGGCCGCTGCTCGCTGTCCGACATCAGTCGATGAGGCCTTCGATCGGGCTGGAGGCGCTGGCGAAACGCTTGCGCGGCACCCGCCCGGCCTTGAACGCGGCGCGGCCGGCCTGGATGGCCAACTGCATCGCGTGTGCCATCAGTACGGGGTTCTTGGCACCGGCGATCGCGGTGTTCATCAACACGCCGTCGCAGCCCAGTTCCATCGCGATCGCGGCGTCGGACGCGGTGCCCACGCCGGCGTCGACGATGATCGGCACCTTCGCGTTCTCGACGATCTCGATCAGGTTCCACTTGTTCTGGATGCCCAGGCCCGAGCCGATCGGCGCCGCCAGCGGCATCACCGCCACGCAGCCGATCTCTTCCAGCCGCTTGGCCAGGATCGGGTCGTCGGAGGTGTAGACCATCACATCGAAACCGTCCTTCACCAGCATCTCGGCCGCGTTCAAGGTGTGCACCACGTCGGGGTAGAGCGTCTTGTGGTCGCCCAGCACTTCCAGCTTGACCAGGTTGCGGCCGTCCAGCAGTTCGCGCGCCAGGCGGCAGGTGCGCACCGCGTCGTCGGCGGTATAGCAGCCGGCGGTGTTGGGCAGGATCGTGAAGCGGTCCGGCGGCAGCACGTCGAGCAGGTTCGGCTCGC
>DATJBR010000265.1:0-2301 GCA_035515255.1 Lysobacter sp.
GCGCATGCGGCAGGTAGCCGGCATCGCGGTACTCGATGACGTCCGCCGCGCCGGTGCGCTTGGACAGCTTCGCGCCTTCCGGGTCGAGGATCATCGGGAGGTGGGCGAAGTGCGGTACCTCGGCGCCCAGAGCCTTGTAGATGTTGATCTGACGCGGGGTGTTGTTGACGTGGTCGTCGCCACGCACGACATCGGTGATTCGCATGTCCAGGTCGTCGACCACAACCGCGAAGTTGTAGGTCGCGTAGCCGTCGGAGCGAAAGATCACCAGATCGTCCAGCTCGCTGTTGGCGATCTCGATCCGGCCCTTGACCTTGTCGTCCCACGCGACGACGCCGTCGAGCGGGTTCTTGAAGCGGATGACGCGGTTGGGGTCGTCGCGGTAGCCGGCGTCCTGATCGCGATAGGCGCCGTTGTAGCGCGGCTTCTCGTTGGCGGCCATCGCCGCCTCGCGCATCGCTTCCAGCTCGGTCTTGGTCTCGTAGGCGTAGTAGGCGTGGCCGGACGCGACCAGTTGTTCGGCCACTTCGCGGTAACGCTCCAGCCGATGCGTCTGGTAGATCGGGCCTTCGTCGTAATCCAGTCCGAGCCATTCCATCGCCTGCAGGATCGCGTCGATCGCGGTCTGGGTGCTGCGCTCGCGGTCGGTGTCCTCGATGCGCAGGATGAACTCGCCGCCACGGTGGCGCGCCTCCAGCCAGCAATACAACGCAGTGCGTGCGCCACCGATGTGCAGGTATCCGGTGGGACTGGGAGCGAAACGGGTGCGGCAGGTCATGCGGAAGGCTCGTAGCAGAAAGCGCGAATTCTACCGGAGCCGCCTTGGCAGGGCCTGGCGGTGGGCTCGAACACCGGGGCTGACGCGAACCTGTGCGAGGGCCCAGCCGGCGGAGCACCCCGCGCACCCGGAACCCGGCACCCCCCATACCTGCACGGCGGCGCAAACGGCCGGCACCACCGCGGTGGACACTACAATGCCCCGATGACCACGCTCTTCATCTCCGACCTCCATCTGGACGCCGAACGGCCGCAGATCACCGAACTGTTCGGCCGTTTCCTGCGTGAGGAAGCACGCGGCGCGGACGCGCTGTACATCCTGGGCGACCTGTTCGAGGCCTGGGTCGGCGACGACGACCCGTCCGCGACCGGCGCGTTCGTCGCCGATGAACTGCGGGCCGTTGCGGACGCCGGGACGCCGGTGTCGTTCATCCATGGCAACCGCGATTTCCTGCTGGGCGACCGCTATGCACGCCGCAGCGGCATGGCGATCCTGCCCGACCCCAGCGTAGTGATGCTCTACGGCCGGCCCACCCTGCTGATGCACGGCGACACCCTGTGCACCGATGACGTCGCCTACCAGCAATTCCGCCGCCAGACCCGCGACCCGGCCTGGCAGGCGCAGTTCCTGGCCCAGCCACTGGCCGCCCGCCTCGCGTTCGCCCAGCAGGCGCGCGCGGCGAGCAAAGCACACCAGTCCGGCCTGCAATCGCAGGGGACGATGGAGACGATCACCGACGTCGCTGCTGCCACGGTGGCGGACACCTTCACCCGCTTCGGCATCGACACCCTGATCCACGGCCATACCCACCGCCCGGCCGTGCACACCATCGCCGTCGGTGGCACGCCGCGCGAACGCATCGTGCTGGGCGACTGGTACGAGCAGGGCTCGGTGCTGCGCGTGAACCGCGACGGCCATACACTGGAATCGCTGAGCTAAAGGATCTGAACAACTCGGATTCTGTTCGTGATTCCCGCGACCGCGGGACGAGCGCGAAGCGTGCAGATCGTCTCGTAGAGACGACCCGAAGGGCGAGCACAGCAAGCTCCCCAGAACCTCTGTTTTCAATGACTTGAAGTCACTGCCCCCCAGGAGCGTCGCCAGACTCCCGGGGGCATGGCAACGAAATATCTCGCCGCCATTTTTACATCAACGGCTCACAAGCCGGAACCGGCGCAACCGGTCATTTTTTCGCCGTCGTAAGTGAACGTCGCGGTGAACTCGAACCTCTCGCCCGACATCGAGTCCTGGCACGGCGTGTGGCTGATATCGAGGATGAACACCACGTCGCCATCGTGACCGGTGAAGCTGACGTCCTTGGCGTCGATGCTGCGTTCGGCAACCAGCGGCTTGCCCGGCTGCATCTCGGGGGTGGTCCAGGTCAACGCGGTGCCATCGACCTTCACCGACCAGAACGGCTCGTTGCCACGCGCATGGAACTGCGTGATCGACGCGATCCGCGCATCCACCTGCGCCCCATCGCCCACAGCCATATCGGCCGAACTATCGGCCACCGCCGGCGC
>DATJBR010000266.1:0-1522 GCA_035515255.1 Lysobacter sp.
TGGAAGGACAAGCTGGGCGGCTGGGAGGCGATGATCAACAAGTCCTCGACCACCTGGCGGCAACTGCCCGACAACCGCAAGACTCCCGGTTCGGACGCCGAGTGGAAGCTGCTGCTGAGGGAATACCCGCAGCTGATCCGTCGCCCGGTGGTGGTCACCGACGATGGCCAGGTGACCCAGCGCTTCAGCGACAACGGCTTCAAGCAGCGCTTCGACATATGAGTGGCGGCGTGCTCGAACTGGCCTGCGAGCTGATCCGGCGGGAATCGGTGACGCCCGACGACGCCGGTTGCCAGCCGCTGATCGCGGAGCGTCTGCAACGTGCCGGCTTCCAGTGCGAGCACCTGCGCTTCGGTGCGGTCGACAATCTCTGGGCGACGCACGGTGGGGCGAGCCGCGGCACGGATGGCGAGGCCGACGAACCGACCCTGGTGTTGCTGGGCCATACCGACGTGGTGCCGTCCGGGCCGCGCGAGGCCTGGGCCAGCGACCCGTTCGAGCCGCAGGTTCGCGATGGCATGTTGTACGGGCGCGGTGCCGCCGACATGAAGGGCAGCGTCGCCGCGTTCGTCATTGCCGCCGAGCGTTTCGTCGCCGCCCGTCCCGACCATCGCGGTCGCCTCGCGTTGCTGCTGACCTCGGACGAGGAAGGCGATGCCATCGACGGGGTGCGTCGGGTGACCGAACGTTTCCGCGAATGCGGCGAGCGCATCGACTGGTGCATCACCGGCGAGCCGTCCTCCACGGCCCGGCTCGGCGACCTGTTGCGCGTCGGGCGCCGCGGCAGCCTGACCGGCACCTTGACCGTGCGCGGCGTGCAGGGACATGTCGCCTACCCGGACAAAGCCCGCAATCCAATCCATCAGGCACTGCCGGCACTGGCGGAATTGACGACCCGTGAGTGGGATGCGGGCTACGAATCGTTCCCCCCGACCAGCCTGCAGATCAGCGACATCCACGCCGGCACCGGTGCCAGCAACGTGATCCCGGGCGAACTGCAGGTGGTGTTCAACCTGCGCTACAACCCGACCTGGAATGCCGGTCAACTCGAACACGAGTGCGAGGTGATCCTGCGCACACACGGTTTGGACTATGCGATCCACTGGCACCGCAGTGGCGAACCCTTCCACACCCCGGAAGGCCCGTTGCGCGCCGCCGCCCGTGAAGTGCTGACCCATTTCTGCGGCCACGCTCCGGAGGAAAGCACCGGCGGCGGGACGTCCGATGCACGCTTCATCGCGACCCTGGGCACCCAGTGCATCGAAGTGGGGCCGGTCAACGCGAGCATCCACCAGGTCGACGAGCACGTGTCGGTGGCCGACCTGGAGGCCTTGCCCGGCCTGTATCTGGCTTTGATCGAATGGCTGTTGGGCTGACGCAGACCAGGTCAGTGCAGGGCATCACACCCGTAGGTGCGGCTTCAGCATCAGTGAGTTCGCGACTCACGTCGCTCCTACGGTCGCGCGCGTCCATCGACCGAAGCAACCGTAGGACAAGGGCGCAGTTTCCGAGAGTCTCCGCA
>DATJBR010000267.1:0-4255 GCA_035515255.1 Lysobacter sp.
GGCGCAGCGCCTGTTCCCGCATCCCGGCGAGGCCAATCCGCCACCGTTCGAGACGGGCAATGGTGCGACGGCGCGTGCGGTGGAAACCTCGCCCGACCCGGACGCGCCCGTGATCGCGGATGTGTTCAAGATCATCAACGATCCGTTCGTCGGCAAGATCGGCGTGTTCCGCGTCTATCAGGGCACGGTGCGGCGTGACAGCCCGTTGCTCATCGACGACGGCCGCAAGCCGTTCAAGGTCGGCCATCTGCTTCGGTTACAGGGCAAGGAGTTCATCGAGATCGATCACGCGGTGCCGGGCGACATCGCGGCGGTCGCGAAGATCGAGGAGCTGCATGTCGATGCGGTGTTGCACGGCATGGCGCCCGACAACGGGGCGGCAAACGGCGGCATCCATCTGGCACCGCTGGATTTCCCCAAGCCGATGTTCGGCCTGGCGATCGACGCGGCCAGCAAGGGCCAGGAAGCCAAGCTCGCGAGCGCGCTGCACAAGCTTGCCCAGGAGGATCCGTGCTTCCGGGTCGAGCACGAAATCGAGACCAACGAGACCGTCATCCGCGGCCTGTCGGAGCTGCACCTGCGGATCAACCTGGATCGGCTGAAACAACGGTTCGGGGTCGAGGTCGTCTCGCGTCCGCCGCGGATCGCCTACCGCGAAACCATTGCCGGCACGGCCGAGGGACACCACCGGCACAAGAAGCAGACCGGTGGCGCGGGCCAGTTCGGCGAGGTGTTCCTGCGGGTGGAACCGCTGCCGCGTGGCGGCGGGTTCGCGTTCGTGGACGCGGTGAAGGGCGGCGCCATTCCGGGCCAGTTCCTGCCGGCGGTCGAAAAAGGCGTGCGCCAGGTGCTCGGCAGCGGCGCGATCGCGGGGTATCCGCTGCAGGACCTGCAGGTGACCGTCCTCGACGGCAAGCACCACAGTGTCGACAGCAAGGAGGTGGCGTTCGTCGCCGCCGGCAAGAAGGCGTTCCTGGACGCGGTCACCAAGGCGCGTCCGCAGGTGCTGGAGCCGATTGTCGACCTGGAAGTCAGCGCGCCGGAGGAAGCCATGGGCGATATCAGCGGCGGGCTGGCCGGCAAGCGCGCGCGGATCACCGGTACCGACAGCCTGCGCGGCGGCGAGATCGCGGTCACCGCGCAGGTCCCGCTGTCGGAGCTGGACGGCTATGCGGCCGAACTGAAGTCGGCGACCGCCGGACGTGGGCGGTATTCGCTCGACTTCAGCCACTACGAGCCGGTGCCGCCGGCCGTGCAGCAGAAGCTGGTGGCCGCGTACCACCCCCGCATCGAGGAGGACTGACACCCTGTCCGCGACGCCCCCCTTAGGATGGCGGAACGTCGGCACGGGTCCGGCGGGACAATTCCGGGAGACGCTCGCAATGAGTCATGCAGGGACAGGCCGGTGGGCGCGCATTGCGAGTGTCGTCTGGCCGACGGTACTGGTTGGCGCAGCGGTGATCGGCATGGCCGCGCCCGCCCTGCCGGCAAGCGCCCAGGCGACCGCCTACGACCGCGCGATTCCGAACTTCCCCCGTCCGCTCGGCTCACCCGATCCGACCCGACGCGTGCAGCTGCTGCAGGGTGTCGAGGCACCCCCGCTACTGACCCGCATCGGCGCGCAGGCCGAGCCGCTGTTCCGCCGTCTGGCCGACGGCAGCTATACCGTCATCCAGGCCCCGCGCTGGCAGGCCGTGGACACGGCCTGTCCGCCCCGCTACGGCGGGGGTGACCCGCGCTCGCGCATGATCGACCTGGCCGCTGCGGAATGGGCCTACTTCGGACTGCCGGTGCTCGATCTGTCCGCCGCGCCATCCACCGCAGTGCCGCGAGGCCGCGGCAATCCATCCGACGTCATCTCACCTGAGCTCACTGCGCCCGACACAACCTCGTTTGACCTCACCGCGTTCGACATCATCGATCCGTCGCGCAACTTCTCCACCGGCCGGCGTGCGACCCGCAGCGCATTGCGGCTGGGACTGATGGAAGACGACTCCCGGGTCGACGCCACCATCGCCGGCTACTGGGCCGCCGTACCCGGTGGCGACGACGCGCTGCGCACCCAGTCGCTGGTCAGGTTCGGTTCGCACGATGCGGGCTGGGCGATGCCGTGGTCGGCCGCGTTCGTGTCCTGGCTGGCCTGCGAGGCCGGATTTTCCTCCGCCCAGTTCCGCCGCAGCGCCTCCCACTTCGACTACGTCAATGCGGCCGTGCAGGCGCGTGATGGACTCGATACGGACCACGCCTTCATCGCCTACGACCTGGACGAGACCCTGCCCCGGGCCGGCGACCTGATCTGCGCCGCGCGTGCCGGCTCCACGTTCCGCTCGATTGCCGACGTCCGTGACCCGGACAGCGACTCGCAGGCCTTGCACTGCGATCTGGTGGTCAAGACCGACCCGACCGCACACCGCCTGTATGCGATCGGCGGCAACGTGGCGCAGGCGGTGACGCTGTCGGTGATCGCCACCGATGCCGACGGCCGTCCGCTCACCGACACGCTGCTGCCCGGCGGCAACCGCTGGTTCGCGATCCTCAAGCCGCGCATCGCCGGCGCACCGGGTCCCGGCCTGGACCGCACGCCGACCGTACTGTCGCTGTTCCAGGCATGGCGTCGTTACGCCGAGGCCACCGGCACACCCGCGCCCACACCCCTCAAGACGCCCTGACAGCCCCCGATGACCAAAGCCCGCCACGCCGCCGATGCGCATCGGCTCGAAGACATCCCCAACATCGGCCCGTCGCTCGCCGATGATCTGCGCGCACTGGGCATCCAGCAGCCCGCGCAATTGCACGGCAAGGATCCGGTCGATCTGTACCTGCGCCTGTGCACGCTCACCGATGCGCGCCAGGACCCCTGCGTGCTGGATACCTTCATCGCCGCGGTCGGCTTCATCGAACACGACGACGCCGGGCCGTGGTGGGCACGCACCACCCAGCGCAAGCTGGACTGGCCCGGCGTGGAAGCGCGGCTTCCGATCCACCTGCGCCGCAGCTGAATGCAACGCCCCGCAACAGCGCACCCAACCGACACGCACTCGCGCTAGGATCGCCCGGTCGGCATTCCTTCGGTCACCGTCGACAACCAGTCCGTTTTCCCGCACCCCGGAACCCGCGGCGCGGTCATCCCTGCAAGGAGTGGTCATGCGTAAAACCGCTGTTGTCGTCTCCCTCGCACTGGCTGCGCTGGCAATCGCCGGCTGCTCCACACTCAACGCGGTCGGCGCGATGCTCGGCAGCCAGGTGACCTTCACCCAGCCACAGCTGCAACGCGCACTCGACCGCAGCTTCCCGAAGGACTACGACAAGCTCGGCGGTCTGGCATCGCTGCGTCTGGACAACCCCAGCCTGTCGATCCCGTACGACAGCCACCGCCTGCGGCTGGCCTTCAACGTCGACGCCATGGCACTGGGCAGCGACATCCCGATCGCCCGCGGCCGCATTTCGATCAGCAGCGGCCTGCGTTTCGATACCCAGACACTGGGGCTGCACCTGCAGGATCCGGTCATCGAGTCGATCGACATGCCCAGTCTGGGTGGCGCGCTGAAGGACGGCCCGCGCGAACTGGTCAATGCCTGGCTGGCGCAGTACGCACGCGACGAGCCGGTCTACCGGCTCGACGATTCGCTGGTGCAACGCCTGGTGTCGCGCCGGATCGGCTCGACCGAGATCGAGCACGGCGTGGTGGTGATGAACGTGTCGCAGTGAGGCCGATCGGTCCCCCGCGCCCATCCGACATGCCCCGACTACACATTCCCCCACCTGACCGCCTTCCCATGAACCAGCGCCTTGTTTTCGTTCCCCTTCTGGTCGCCCTGCTCGCGCTGGCCGCCTGCGCCGATCACAACGGCGAAGGCGCGGCACCCGTTTCCGCCGCCGACGGCGATGCCCTGCCGGTTCCCGAGGATGCGCACGGCAGCGTGACCGGCATGCCCGACACGCCGGGTCCGGGGCACATCGGACCGCCCGACACCGCCGGGGCCGATGCAGCGACCGAGGCCCCCATCGACGACGGCGTCGACCCATCGCCGGCCGGCGACACCGGCGTCGATTCTTCCAGCACAGATCCTTCCAGCGACCTTCCGGCCGATGACACCCCGGATGCCACGTCGGCACCCGATGAACCCGGACCGGCCGAAGCCGTCGCGGTGCTGCGCGCCTATTACGAGGCGATCAACGCCGGCGACTTCAGCCGCGCCTACCGCCTGTGGTCGGACGGCGGCAAGGCCAGCGGCCAGTCGCCGCAGCAGTTCGC
>DATJBR010000268.1:0-5913 GCA_035515255.1 Lysobacter sp.
GGTGCGCTGGATGAAGCCCGCCGGCACGCCAGCGGCAGCACAACGCTGTTGTACCTCCGAGCGCGAGAAGTAGGGGCTGTCGGCCGAGCACGGATCACCGTAGCTGACATACGACGCTGCGGCACCGCCAAACAGGTTGGATACCGACGGGGCACGGAAACCTTCTGCCCAGTTTCCGCGGACCAGCAGATCCGCAATGGGCTTCCACTTGAAGCCGAACTTGCTGTTGGTGGTATCGCCGAAGTTGCTGTAATCCGAATAGCGCGTGGCGAGGCTGAACTCCAGCAGCTGCGCGCCGGGGACGTCGGACAGCACCGGCAGCAGGACTTCCAGGTAGAAATCGTCCAGCGAGTACGAACCCGACGTCGGTTGGCGGGCGTTGCCCGATGACAGGCCGGCGGACACGAACGCATCGGGACGGTCATAGCCCGAGACGGCGCGATGCTCGTAGCCGGCCGCGAAGCCCGCCATGCCGCCCGGCAGTTCGAACATATCGCCGCTGATGTTCGCGGTATAGCTCTTGGACGTGTTCTGGTACTTGTCCTTGGCAGTGAACAGGATGTAGTCCAGCTCGGCCTGGGTCACATCGCCAGGGCTGCTCAACGGGTTGAAGGGGGTGCAGCCCCCAAGGATGTCGTCAGGGCCGGTGCCGCACTTGATCACGCCATCGGTATCCAGGAACGATGCCCCGGTTGCATTGCGCAACGCCTGCATGTTGACGTCGCCGATCTGGGTGTCGATCTGGTCGTTGCGGTTGAACGAATAACCCACATCCCAGTTGAATCCGCGATCGCCGACATCGAAGAAACCTTCGAAGCCGCCGTAGAAGTGCCAGGTCTTGACGTCCTGCTCGTAGAAACGCTCCTGCTCGACCAGACGACGGCTCCAGTTCAGCTCGCGTGCGTTGGCGGTGCCCTTGGTCGGGTTGAAGTAGCTGTCGGCGGACAGGCCCTGCTCGCCACTGAGGTAGCTGCCTTCGCCGAGCGGGAAGCCAGCGAGTTGCTGTGAGGACAGGCGCTCGTTGTACAGTGCGTCGGTCTTGAACGAGATGCTGTCGGTGATGTCGTAACGGCCCTGCACGTACAGCGAGGTGCGTTCCTGCGGCGTACGCAGGAAGTTGTCCTTGGCATAGTTGTAGGCGTCGGCCCTGCCGAACGGGTGGTAGTTGGCGAGATCGCGGCCACTCTCTCCCCCATTTACAACGATCCGATTAAGGCCGGCGCGGTCGCTGACCGCTTCGTCCTCATCGCCGGCAATGGTGGCCCAGGCATCATAGTCATCAGTTCCAATGCCATCGATGGTCAAATCCCAGATCTGGCCGAAGTTGGAGAAAGAGCTGTACTGACTGCTGCCAAATCCGACTACCGGGTCACGCGAGATCTTTCGATCACCTGCGGATACGGCTTCTTCCTTGGTGTGGGTCACGCCGAACACCAGGTTGCTGCGGTCGCCGTCGATGCCCATGGTGAAATCGTAGGACTGGCGCTGGCCGTCGCCCTGGCTGAACTGGCCGATATAGGCGTGTGCTTCGGCGCCGTCGAAGTTCTGGCGGGTGATCAGGTTGACCACGCCGGCGATCGCATCGGAGCCATAGATGGAGGACGCGCCGTCCTTCAGGACCTCGATGCGCTCGACCATGGCGGTCGGGATGGTGTTCAGGTCGACGGTGCTGTCAAGGCCGGACACCCAGCGACGGCCATTGACCAGCACCAGCGTGCGGGCCGATCCGAGGCCACGCAGGTCGACGCCGGCCGAACCGTCACCGCCGTTGTTGAACTGCGTATTGATGGCGGCGCCGTTGGTGGAGATGTTCTGCAGCAAGTCGGCGACCGAGGTACGACCGGACTGCTCGATCGTCTGGCGGTCGATCACGAGGATCGGCTGCGAGGTCTCGGCATCGACCTGGCGGATGCGCGAGCCGGTGACTTCGATGCGGTCGAGGGTGGTGGCTTGCTGCTCGGCGGGCGGGGCGTCTTGCGCAAACGCAACGCCGGTGCCGGCGATGGCGGTGGTGCCCGCAATGAGCGCGAAGGAAATCGCGTCGCGTAGCTGTGTGGTCTTGTGGGTCATGTGTGTCTCTCTCTCCAAGTCAATCTTGGTAATTTCCCAAGGGAACCCGCCGATGGAGCCAAGTGGAACGCCAAATTCGGCAAGGCCGGTCGATGGTAGCCGCCCGCGGTCAAAAATTAAAGTGTTGTTAACGATTGCCGATGATATTTCTGAAAAATTGAAAAACGTGCTTAAAAACAATCACTTGCCGGGAGGCGAAAGAGTCTGGCGAGCGGCTTCTCCCTGTTGATCAAGCTGTCTGGCGCAAAAACAGAGGGTGGTTTTGCATGAAAGGCCACCGCTAAGGGGCCGAATTCGGGTGCTCGAGGCAGGGGGGCTGTCGGTCCTGGGCTTGAGTTCGGCCGCGGAAATTACCGATGGGTGGCCTTTAAGCGCGCCATAGACAGCCTGCCACCGATCAACGACGGCATGGCGGGAAGCGGAAGATGTGGGCAGATGCCCCGCCTTTGCGGCGTGGGGCTGGACACTACTGCTGCTGGTGTCAGGCTGAAGTGGTGTCAGCCAGACTCAGAGGTCCTGCTCGTAGCGGACGTAGGGCACGGTGCCTTCGTCGCTGTCCGAGTTGGGTGCGAACGGGTTGGATCCGCGGGTGATCTTTTCCGCGCCCACGGTGAGGCTGCCACTCCATGGCGTGCGCCAGGTCAGGCCGATGCCGAGACCTTCCCAGCTGCCCGGCTGGTTGGGGGTGTCGATCACCCGGCCGATGATGTTGGCATCGAAGTCGCCGTAACCCGCACCGACGGTGAGGGTCCGGCTGTTCCAGCGGTCGGCCAGCGCCGGCACGTCGCCTGCCGGGATCAGCCGTGCGCGCGCCCAGGTGCCGCCGATCGAGACGGTCGCTTCGCTGCCGATGTTCTGCTGGCCATAGACGGTCAACGTGTTCTGGTCGACCTGCTTGCTGTGGCTGCCGGGATTCAGCCAGGCCGGCAAGGTATCGCGGCTCTTGCCGATGGCGAGCCCGAGGCGGGTGCCACGATTGCTGACGCTGGCACCCGCGGAAGCATGCCCATCGCTGCCATTGCTGCGCTCGTCCTCCATGGCGGCCAGCAGGCAATGATTGGCAAGGTTCCCAATGGTGCCGGCCAGGCCACTGCGGCGGTCGCAGACCAGACCGAGGGTGTTGCCGGCTTCCAATCCGAATGCGGCGTCCAGGGTAGTGCTGCCCACGCGCCAGCGTGCGCCGGCTGCCGAGGTGCCGGTGGGCTCCAGCAGCAGCAGGGCTTCGAGCTTTCCGCTGGAGTGGTTCCAGACCGGCAGTACCGTGGCGTCCTTCGATGCCTTCTTCGGCGATTGCGCGTGCGCGCCCGCGGCCACGCCTAGGGCGAGGAGCAGGGCAAGCGGCAATCGGAGGAGGCGGTTCTTCATGGACGTCAGTACGACCGGGCGTGCCCGGTGGAGTTCCCCTATCACAAGAGCCTAGATACTAGGGTGTTTATGTTTCTTTAACAATCAACGCGGTGTGAAGACGATCCGGTTTTTGCAAGTGCTCATTGCAGGCGTTCCGGCGGACTCATCTGCGCGGCCGAGATCGCCAGCAACTCCCGGATGCGGCCTTCGCTGAAACGGTAGTGCTGGCCGCAGAATTCGCAACGGATGTCGGCATCGCCATCGGCTGCGGCAGCCAGCGCTTCTTCTTCGCCCAGCGAAACCAGCATCGACTCGACCCGCTCGTTCGAGCACGAACAGGCGAAGGCCAGCGGCTTCTCCCCCAGCAGTTGCACGCCGTCCTCATGGAACAGCCGGGTCAGCAGGGTTTTCGCGGGCGCGTCGAGCAGCTCCGTGGTGTCCAGGGTGTCGAACAACGCGCCGCTGCGGATCCAGCCGTCCGCATCGCCTTCGTCGCCGGGCAGCTTCTGCAACATCAGTCCGGCGACGCGGTCGCCATTGCTGGCCAACAGCAGCCGGGTTGGCAGTTGTTCGGACTGGCGGAAATAATCCTCGAACGCTCCGGCCAACGAGTCCGACTCCAGCGCGACCATGCCCTGGTAGCGCACGGGGTCGCGGCCTCCGGTTGAGGGGTTCTCGATGGTGATGGCGAGCATCGCGCCGTCGCCGAGTTCGCGCAGGTCGCGCGACACGGGGCGGTATCCCGCCTCCGCGCTGATCTGGATGATCCCGCGCAGGGTGCCTGCCGAGGTGCATTCGACAAACAGCGTGCGCAATGCGCCTTCGCTGCGCAATTGCACCGACAGCCGTCCGTCGATCTTGGCGTGGCCGGTGAACAGCGCGGCGGCGGCGGTGGCTTCACCCAGCAACTCCAGCGAGGCGGGTGCCTGGGCGGTGGCTTCGGCCATCCGCTCGCGGATCTGTTGCCAGGTGTGCTGCAAATGCACATGCACGCCACGCACGCCGGCACGATCGATCATGAAGCGGGTCAGTTGATCGTTGTTGTTGTCGGTGGAGCCGGTGCTGTTGTCGTTCTGGGGCATGGGACGCTCATGTGGCAGGGGGCGCATGGTCGATAATGCGCGGGAAGGATTGAATGTCGATTCCTGGGAGATGGGGGCGTGGTGGAAGCCGGGCAAGATCAAGCGGTGCAGGAAGGGAGCCGGGCCTCCGGCGCAACACCGCGACGGCGTCGCCGCTGGGTGCGCTGGGTGTTTGCGGTGCCGTTGTTGCTGGTGCTGGCCAGCGTGTTGCAGGTCGCGATACTGCGCTTTGTCGACCCGCCATTCAGTGCGTTCATGGTCGCCCGCCAGTTTGCGGCGTGGGGTGAAGGCGATGGGAGGTTCCGGGTCGCCTACGACTGGCGCGACCGGCGACAGGTGTCGTCGAACCTGCCGCTTGCGGTGATCGCTTCCGAGGACCAGCGCTTTGCGGAGCACTACGGCTTCGACCTGGAGGCGATCGAGAAGGCGCGTGCGCGCCACGAGCGCGGCGGCAAGCTGCGCGGTGCCAGCACGATCAGCCAGCAGACGGCGAAGAACCTGTTCCTGTGGAGCGGCCGCAGCTGGGTACGCAAGGGCCTGGAGGCCTGGTACACGGCGCTGATCGAGCTGATGTGGCCGAAGTCGCGGATCATCGAGGTCTACGTCAACATCGCCGAGTTCGGTGACGGCGTATACGGCGCGCAGGCCGCGGCCCGGACCTACTTCGGCAAAGACGCCAGCCAGTTGACGGCGGCCGAGGCTGCCCGCCTGGCGGCGGTGTTGCCCAGTCCGAAGCGTTACAGCGTCGCGCAGCCGGGTCCTTATGTGCAGCGGCGGACGCGGCAGATCCAGCAGCAGATGCGGCAGATCGGCGGCGTCGGGTATCTGGAGCAGTTCGAGTAGCGATCCGGGCACATGTCGGTGGCTTTCGGCGATGTCCGGAACGGTCGGATACCATGCGCGGATGAGTGAAACCCCCGCCCTGGATGACCGCCTGACCGTCGTTGTCGCCGCCTTCAACGAGGCCGACAGCCTGCCGCTGCTGCAGCCGCGTATAGCGCAGGCGCTGGATGCCGTCCGCGACGAGTACGGCATCGAAGGCCGGGTCCTGTATGTCGATGACGGCAGTGAGGATGCGACCTGGCCGGTATTGCAGGCGCTGGCGTTGGCCGATCCGCGGATCGCACTGCTGCGTCTGTCGCGCAACTTCGGCAAGGAGTTGGCGCTGACGGCGGGGCTGGATCGGGTCGGTCACGGCGCAGCACTGATCCTGGATGCCGACGGCCAGGATCCGCCGGAGTTGATCCTGCAGTTCGTCGCCCGGTGGCGGCAGGGTTACGACGATGTCTACGGCACCCGGCTGGTGCGCGAGGGGGAAGGCTGGCTCAAGCGGGCGACCGCGCACGCGTTCTATCGGCTGATCGGGCGGTTGTCGAAGACGCCCATTCCGGCCGATACCGGCGATTTCCGGCTG
>DATJBR010000269.1:0-8666 GCA_035515255.1 Lysobacter sp.
CCGATGCCGCTCCTGCAGCCCCCGGCACCACCTGCAGGCGGGTGTCGGGAAACACCCCGCCCAGCAACTGCAGACGGTCGGCACGCACGTCGATCCGTCCCAGCGGCAGATCCCCGCCGCCCTCGCCGCCACGCGTCAGGCCGATCCAGCCGATCGCATCGAACTCGGCGGCCCTGCCGGTGGCGAACAGACCCGATGCCGGGGCCGGCTGTGACACCACGCCGCTGCCGAGCGCGACCCGCACTCCGGTATGACCGCCGTTACTGCGTGCGCGTAATCCCAGCACGTCGCCCAGCGCCACCTGCACCTCGCCGCTGCCCATCGGCAATGGCATCTCGACCGTGGTCGCCAGTGCCGCGGCGGCGGGCTTGTCCAGCGGCGCGGGCAGACCCAGCGCGGTGCCGGTCAGGTCCGACGCGAGTTTCAGACGCGCGGCAGGCTCGTGATTTCCGCTTGCCTTGGGCACCACGACACCGACCGTCCACTGCGAACGACCGGAAAGATACGGCGCCAGCCAGTCCAGCTCCGGCGCGCGCCCCAGCAAGGTGTCGGCGCCGAACGCCGCTTCAAGATCACCTTCGAAAACGTTCGCACGCTCGCGCACCGCGTCGTCGCCGGCACGCAGCGAGAGCTTCCCGGGACGCCCGTCGTGGCGCACCTGGAGACCGTCGGCACGAAAGCCCTGCTCCGAATACCGGAGACGGCCGTTCACCTGGTCGAAAGCGAGATCCCAGCGCGGATCGGCGAGCTTTGCATTCGCCAACCCGACGCCGCCGGCAATCGAGAGCGGGTGGTCATGGCCCATCGGCAAGCGCAGCCGGAAGTCCACATTGGCCGGGCCGCTGCCTTCGATGGCGTCGAAGGTTTCCGGGTTCAACTCCCGCAACGGGCTGTTGCGCAGCAGCCCCACCAGCTTTGCGACATCGCTGCCGGCCCGGGCCTCGACCGTCAGCGCGCCGTCGTCGTAGTGGTCGATGCCGGCCTTGACCATTGGAATGTCGATACCGGCCAGCGCACCGTGGCCGGCGAGGCTGAAACCGTTGCCGATGAAGCTCGCCTGCAGGTCCATCCCGGTGGCTGCCGGCCAGTCGGGACGGAACGCCACGGTGGCATCGACAATATGGCCGGTGGCTTCGAAACGGCCGTCGTTGTTGTCGAACGGCCAGTCGTCCAGGTCGCCGGACACCACCGCCCGTCCATCGCGCACGACACCGTCCACCAGCGCGGTATCGAGCCATTCCAGCAACGTGTCGGACATCAGGTGCCGGACCCAGAATCCCTTGGCCACCGGCAGGCGGGTCGGGTCGATGTCCGCCGCGATGTCGATGCGCGGGCGCGTGCCATCGCCCTGCCAGCTCATGCCGCCGCGCGCGGCGGCGCCGAAATCGCCGCCGTCGATGCGCAGCGACGCGGTTCCCATCGCCCAACCGGCGCCCTCGCGCCAACCGGTCACGGCACCGTCGAGTTTCACCGTATGCACCATGCCAAACCCGCTGGGCCAGTCGAAACGCACCGGTTGGCCGTCATCCAGCGCCAGGCTGAAAGCCGCGTCGTCGCCGCTCAACTCGCCAGCCAACCCGCTCAGGCCGGGCGCGTCGGCCACGGGTTCGAACCCGAAACCGTCGATACGCACGCGGACATGCATCGGCCCATCGCGACGGCCTTGCAGGTCCAGCCCCTGCAGCACTGCGCGCGGTCGCGCCTGCAACAGCCAGCGCCGCAACGATGGCGACAAGCGGTCGCTGAGCAGCGCAATGCTGGCCAGCGGCGCGACATCAACGTGCTCGGCGATGACGGCCCGATGCCCACCCATCGCCAGCAGCAGGCCATCGAAGTTGTACTGCCCGCCCTGCATCGCCAGCCCCAGGCTGGGCGCGTCCAGACGCCAGCCACCGTCGACCCGCTGCCAGCGCGCCCGTGTCGCCACGCGATCGATCCGGACGACGGGAATCTGTCCCGCGATGGCGGCGGCCGCACCTTGGCCGTCATTGGCGGCAATCGTGCTGCCGACCAGCACGAGCCTGTCGAGTGCGGCGTCCAGGCTGACATCGACAACCCGCTTGTCCTGCAAATCGAGCCAGGCCTTGGCCTGTCCCTGCCCGGCCTGCACCGACACGCCCATCGTCTTCAGCAGCGACGACCACGGGGCCAGGTCGATCCGGTCCGCTTGCGCGTAGGCCCGGCCGTTTCCACGGCGGTGGTCGAAGTCCAGCATCGCATCGACCGGCGCTACCGCCGCACCATTGACGGCCTGCGGCCAGGCACGCAGTCCGGCCCGCACGCGGTCGCCGTTGACCTGCAACCGCAGGTCGATCTTCGGCACGCGGATATCGACCCCCAGCTCCGGCGCCAGCACCGCCAGCGCCCCATCGCTCACCTGCAGTTCGCCCAGCCCCTCCAGCGACGCGAACGGGTCGCCGCCGGCCTGTTGCTGGCCGGGCAGTCCACGCACCTGCCACTGGCCATCCGGCAACCGCTCCAGGGTGAGGTCCAGCCCGCGCAGGCGCACTTCCGACAAGGGCACGCCGGGGAGCAACCCCGCGTAGATCGACACCAGCATTTCCGCGTCGCCGACGGTGAAGGCCTTGTCGCCCTCGCCGATGCGCAGGTTCTTGAGCTGCAGCAACGGCCCGCGCCGGGTCCAGGCGGTATCCACGGCATCGAACCCGACCGGCCGACCGGCACGCTGGCCGAGCCATGCAGCGACCTGGTCGGGGTGCCGTTCCGCCAGCGGCAGCAGCTGGCTGGCCACCGCCAACACCAGCGCCAGCAATACCAGCGCGATCGCGACGGTATAGCCCAGCCCCCGACGGGCCAGGCGCAAGCGGCGGCGCAACGGCGTGGGCACGGTCAGCCCTGTCGCCCGCAGTCAGAGCAGGACGACATCGAACTGCTCCTGCGCGTACTGGTCGTCGGGCTGGAAACGGATCGACTTGCCGACAAATTCCTCCAGCTCGGCCACGGCCGCCGACTCCTCGTCGGTGATCCGCGCGACCACCTTCGGTGAGGCGATCACCAGCAATCGCGCTGCATCGAACTGCCGCACCTGGCGCACGATCTCGCGGAAGATCTCGTAGGTCACCGTCTCCGGTGTCTTCAATGTGCCGCGGCCACTGCATTCGTGGCAGGGCTCGGTCAGCTGCCGCTGCAGGCTCTCGGTCGTGCGCTTGCGGGTCATTTCCACCAGCCCCAGCGGCGAGAACTCGTACACCGTGGTCTTGGCATGGTCCTTCAGCAGCGCCTTTTCCAGCGTCCGCAGCACCTGGCGCTTGTGCTCGGCATCATTCATGTCGATGAAGTCGATGATGATGATGCCGCCCAGGTTGCGCAGCCGCAGTTGGCGCGCGACCGACTGCGCGGCCTCCAGATTGGTGCGGTAGACGGTCTCCTCCTGGTTGCGCTGGCCCAGGAACGAGCCGGTATTGATATCGACCGTGGTCATCGCCTCGGTCTGGTCGATCACCAGATAGCCGCCGGATTTCAGTGGCACCTGCTTGTCCAGCGCGCGCTGGATTTCGTCCTCCACGCCATAGAGGTCGAAGATCGGCCGCGCGCCGGCGTAGTGCTCGATCTTCTCCACCAGGTCCGGCCCTTCGGCAGTCCCGGCAGACGGCATGAACTGCGCCGCGAACGCACGCAGGCGTTCGAAGGTTTCACGCGAATCGACCTTGACCTTCTCGACATCGCGCCGGATCAGGTCGCGCACCGCGCGCAGCGGCAAGGTGAGGTCCTCGTACACGCACTCGCCCACCCGCGCGGACCCGGACTTCTCACCGATGAGGTTCCACACCCGGCTGAGGTAGGTGATGTCCTCGGCCAGCGCCTCTTCCGACTGGCCTTCGGCATTGGTGCGCACGATGTAGCCGTGCGACTCCCCGGCCGGCGCCAGCGCGGCGACATGCGCCTTCAGGCGGGCGCGCTCGGCCTCGTCCTCGATCCGAGCCGAGACCCCGACCACCCGAGTGTGCGGCAGCAGGACCAGGTAACGCGAGGGAATGCTGATCTGGGTGGTCAGCCGGGCGCCCTTGCCACCGATCGGATCCTTGACCACCTGCACGACGATTTCCTGGCCTTCGCGCAGCAACTCGGAGATCGGCCGGGTCGGGGTGGCCGGCAAGGACGCCGCGTCGCCCTCGCTGTCACCCATCGCCGGTTTGACGATATCCGCGGCATGCAGGAACGCCGCGCGGTCCAGCCCGATCTCGATGAAGGCCGCCTGCATGCCCGGCATCACCCGCTGCACCCGGCCCTTGTAGATATTGCCGACCACGCCGCGTGCCCAGCCGCGCTCGATATGCAGCTCCTGCAGCATGCCGTTCTCGACCACCGCCACGCGGGTCTCGCGCGGGGTGACGTTGACCAGGATCTCCTCGCTCATGAGGCCTCCACCGCAGCCACAATGGACGCCGCCATCGGTCCGAGGCCGAAGGGCGCCAGCAATTGCGCGGTTTCGTGCAGAGGCAGACCCATCACCCCCGAATAGCTGCCGTCGAGCCGGGCCACGAAGGCTTCGGCACCGCCCTGGATGGCATAGGCGCCGGCCTTGCCGAACGGCTCGCCGCCGGCCACGTAGGCGGCCATGAGCGCTTCGGACAAGGGCGCAAAGGTGACCTGAGAAATGGATACCGCCTGCACGCTGCGGGTTGCCGACACCAGCGACACCGCCGAGATCACCCGGTGCTCGCGCCCCGACAGACGCCGCAGCATCGCCATGGCGTCCGCGGCATCCGCCGGCTTGCCGAACACGTCTTCGTCCAGCACCACCTCGGTATCCGCCCCCAGCACCAACGCTTCCGGGCCGTGGCCCACGCTGGCCAAGCCGGCCAACGCCTTCTCGTGTGCCACCCGGCGCACATAGTCTTCGGCCGGTTCCGCCGGCCGGCGCTGCTCGGGGACATCCAGCGCGAGCACATCGAAGGCAAGCCCCAGGCGGGCCAGCAGTTCCCGACGGCGCGGGGATCGTGAGGCGAGATAGAGCATGGGTCTCCAGGCTGCGTGGACGGGCTGCTACGGGACACGGTGAAGCCCGCTGCAACACCGCGGACATCGCGGCGGTGAGCATGGCAGGGATGGCGTGGAGCAAGACGATGATGAGTGCACCGATGCCTCCGGCACAGCGCCCCCGCACCACCGCTGGAAAGCATAACCTGTGGCGACTGAGCCCCAGCCGACGCCCGTTGCACAATCCGATCCGGCTCACGGCCCGTTCACCGCCCGCCCCCGACCCTTGCCCGCCTGCCTCCCAGGAGTTGTTCATGTACCTGATGCCATCCGCCTCGCGCTTGCGCCCTCTCGCCCTGGCTGCCGCCCTCGCCCTTGGAGTCACCGCCATGCCCGGCAACGCCCAGACCGCACCGGCCTCGACGGCTTCCGCCAACACCTTGCTGTCGGTGTCCGCCGAAGCCCACGCGACCCGCGTGCCCGATATCGCGCGCCTGTCCACCGGCGTGGTCACCCAGGCCGCCGACCCGCAGGCCGCCATGCAGGCCAACGCGAACCAGATGAGCCAGGTGGTCGCCGCGATCCGCAAGGCCGGCATCGCCGAACGCGACATCCAGACCAGCGGAGTCAACCTCAACCCGCAGTACCGCTATGCCGACAACCAGCCGCCGACGATCACCGGCTACGAGGCCCGCAACAGCGTCAACATCACCGTGCGCAAGATCGGCGAACTGGGCCGGATCATGGATGCGCTGGTCGGCGTAGGCGCGAACCAGATCCAGGGTCCCAGCTTCGAGGTCGACGACAAGGAATCGGCCTATGACGAAGCGCGGCGCGCGGCGATCGGCAAGGCCCGGACCCGCGCCGGCATGTACGCCAGCGAACTCGGCCTGAAGGTGCTGCGGATCGTCAGCATCAGCGAGGGCAATGGCGGCTTCGGTCCGCCGATGCCGATGATGGCGATGGCGCGTATGGAAAAATCGCAGGCCGACACCCCGATCGCTACCGGCGAAAGCACGTTGTCGGTCAGCCTGGATGTGGTGTTCGAACTGGGACGCTGAGCCATGACCGCACCCCGGAAACCCGCACCACCGGCGCCGGATCCAACGCCCAAGTCGCAACCCGGCTACGCCGAGCCAACGCCGCGCGACAAGCACGATGCGCGTCAGCCACATCCGCGCAAGCCGCCCAATCCCGACGAGGGCGGAATGGAGCGCGATCCGGAGACGAACCCGGACGCACATTGATGGCCATCGTTGTGATGGCAGCATCCAGCCCAGATGTTTGAATCTGGACGGACGATGGAAAAAATCCCGCTTCGGCGGGATTTTTTCCGTGTTGCACGCAGCAAGTCAGGCGCGGTGGTAAGGGTGGTTGGCCAGCAGGGCCGCGGCGCGATACAGCTGCTCGGCGGCCACCAGCCGTACCAGCATGTGCGGCAGAGTCAGCGGGCCCAGCGACCAGGACTCGTCGGCACGGGCCAGCACGTCATCGGCATGACCTTCGGGGCCGCCGATCAGCAGCGCGAGATCCAGCCCCTGCCCGCGCCAACGCTCCAGCCGCTGCGCCAGCTCCTCGGAACTCCACGGCTTGCCGCGGCCATCGAGGGTCACCACCAGCGGCGACTTCGGCAACGCGGCAAGCACCCGCGTGCCTTCCTCGGCGGTGGCGCGGGCGACATCGCGGTTCTTGCCGCGCACGCCCGGTTCGATCTCGACCAGATCCAGCGGCAGCCAGTGCGACAACCGCTTGCGGTATTCCTCGAAACCTTCCGCCACCCAGCGCGGGGCGCGGTCGCCGACCGCGATCAGCTTCGCCTTCATGCCGACGACAACCGCAGGGCGGCGTTACAGGCGGTCTTCAGCGTCGGTCTCGGCACCGCTGTCGTCGACCGCACGGTGCTCGTCGCCGTATTCATCGATCGCCGCCGGCGGCTGGTCGCCGACCGTCCACAGGCGCTCGAGCGCATAGAACTCGCGCACGCGCGGCAGCATGACGTGCACGACCACGTCGCCGAGGTCGACCAGCACCCATTCGGCCTCGCGCTCGCCTTCCACGCCCAGCGGCATGACGTCGAGCTTCTTGGCGAACTTGACCACCTCGTCGGCGATCGATTTCACGTGCCGGGACGAGGTTCCCGAGGCGATCACCATGTAGTCGGTGACGCTGCTCTTGCCGCGCACGTCGATTTCCACGACGTCCTTGGCTTTCAACTCCGCGATCGCGTCGCGCACGGTCTGCAGCAGGTCGTCGACGCTGGGCGGCGGGCTCGGGAGGCGGGTCTTGATGACTTGGGCTTGGCTGGTCAATGCAGGCTCTGGGGTTGGGTGCGGGGCGGATTATAACGAAGCCGGGGCAGCAGCCCCGGTGGCATACAGCCGGTGACGGTCGATGTAGCCGGCCACCGCGGTCGGAACCAGGTGCCGCCACGGCCGGCCGTCGGCAATGCATTGGCGAACGTTGGTGGCGGATTCGGGATGCAGCGGCTGCCGCAGGCGCAGTACACGACCCGCGGCCGCAGCACGCAGGTCATCGACCGAATGCGTCCAGCGTGTTTCCAGAAAGGACGGCAACGGCTCCGGCAAACGGCCATCCAGATCGATACCGGGACGTTCGGCCACCACGAAATGCGCGAGCGTGAACAGCGCTTGCCACTCCTTCCACTGCGGCAGCTCGACCAGGCCGTCGGCCCCGATCAGCAGGGCGACCGGCGCATCCGGCCCGAGTTCGGCCCGGATGCCGTGCAGGGTATCGATCGAATAGGACGGTGTACTGCGCAGCAGTTCGCGACGGTCGACTTTCAGGCCACGCTCGCCGGCGACCGCCAGGTCCAGCATCTGCGCGCGCCGCAGGGCCGACGCTCCGGGTGCGGGACGATGCGGCGGATCGGCGGCGGGCATCAGGCGGATGGTCGTCTGGAGCCGGTCGCGGGCCCGCCGGGCGACCTCCAGATGGCCGCAATGGACCGGATCGAACGTGCCGCCGTAGAACACGGTCAGCGGAGGCACGGACTCCGGCGGCGACTTTCCCTGACGGGAGGACTCAGGCATCGGCCCGTGCCAGCAACCGGATCGCGCGCGGCTCGGCCACCGCCAACAGCACGCGCTCCAGCGCGACCCAGGGATCGCCCGCTTCGCGCCCCTTGGCCATGCGGTCCACCCGGCCGACCTGGGACACGAACGCATCCCAATGCGCCGGCGAATGGCGTTGCAGCGCACGGTGGTACATGGGCTGCTTGGCGTCCCAGACCCGCTGCGCCTTGAACTCGGCCGACAGATTGCCGCCACGCGCCTTGATCCGCGCCAGGGCGGCGGTGCGCTGCAGCTCCATCACCACCATGCCCAGCAGCGCCGGCACCGCCTCGCCTTCGGCACGCAGCCCGGCAAGCATGCGCGAGACCTGCGCCGGCTGGCCGTTCATCGCCGCATCGATGACCCGGAACACATCGAACCGCGCCGCATCGGCGACCAGCGACTCCATCGTCGCCAGATCGAGGCGGTCGCCACCGGCCAGCAGCGCGAGCTTGTCGATCTCCTGCGCGGCCGCCAGCAGGTTGCCGTCGATCCGATCGACCAGCCGCTGCACGGCATCGGGTTCGGCGCGTACGCCACGCGAGCGCAGCCGTTGCTCGACCCAGCCGGACAGCTCATGCGGCTTGATCGGCCAGGCGACCGCGATCTTGCCGACCTTGCCGATCGCCTCGCTCCATTTGCCGGCGTGCTTCC
>DATJBR010000270.1:0-8187 GCA_035515255.1 Lysobacter sp.
CCGCGCTCGTTGAGCATGCAGGTGTACAGCGCCTTGCCCGGCTTCTTCAGCTTGTCGATCGAGTTGGCGACCAGGGTGCGCAGGAACTCGCGGCTGCGCTCGCCGTGCAGGTCGACCACGGTCATGTGGCTGACGTCGAACATGCCAGCGCCCTTGCGGACCAGGTTGTGCTCGTCGATCTGGGAGCCATAGTGGATCGGCATGTCCCAACCGCCGAAGTCGACCATCTTGGCGCCGAGTGCGCGATGACTGTCGTTGAGGACAGTGTGTTTTGGAGCCGTCGTCTGGGTCATGGCCGATCCTGGGGAAAGGGGAAGCCGGTCATTATCCCAGAGACGCGAACGGTTTCGGGACGGCGACGCACACCATGCGTCGCCGCGTCAGTTCATGCGGGCCCGGCTTGCGTCTCGCTTGTCGACGCGACCGGCTCGACCAGCAGGGTCATGCCCGAGCTGCCGACGACGCGCACGGGCGCGCCGGCCGGCAGATCGGGGCCCTTGACGTCCCAGTAGGCATCGGCGATCTGGACCCGCCCGTGGCCCTGCACGATCGCCTGCTGCAACAACACCACCTGGCCGACCAGCGCGTCGGTACGGCGATTGAGATTCGGCCGGTCGCTCTGGCGTCCGCGGCCACGAAACCGGGTGCGGTAGATCTGGATCGACACGAAGCTCAGCACGACGAAGGCCGCTATCTGGGCCAGGAACGGCAGATCGAACAGCAGCACCAGCACGAACACCGCCGCCGCGGCAAACCCGAGCCACAGCATGAATGCGCCCGGCGCCAGCGTTTCCGCGGCGAACAGCACCAGCGCCACCGCACCCCAGCTCACCGCCTGCCAGTCCCAATGCATGGCTCAGCCTCCGACCCGCATCGGCGGCACCGGGCGATTACCGGGTTGCTGGCCCAGCGCATCCTTGGCCAGCTCGGCGATGCCGGCCAGCGAACCGATCACGCCGGCCGACTCCATCGGCATCAGCACGAACTTCTGGTTCGGCGCCTCGGCCAGGGCCTTGAACGCCTCGATGTACTTCTGTGCGATGAAGTAATTGATCGCCTGCACGTTGCCCTGCGAAATCGCGTTGGACACCATCTCGGTGGCCTTGGCTTCCGCCTCGGCCAGACGCTCGCGCGCTTCCGCCTCGCGGAATGCGGCCTCACGCTCGCCTTCGGCATGCAGGATCGCGCCCTGCTTCTGGCCCTCGGCCTTGAGGATCTCGGCCTGGCGAAAACCTTCGGCTTCCAGGATGTTGGCGCGCTTCTCGCGCTCGGCCTTCATCTGCCGCGCCATCGCCTCGACCAGGTCACGCGGCGGCGCGATGTCCTTCAGTTCGATCCGGTTGACCTTCAAGCCCCACGGATGGGTGGCCTGATCGACGGCGACCAGCACCTTGGCGTTGATCTCGTCGCGGCGCGACAGCGATTCGTCCAGATCCATCGAGCCGATCGAGGTACGGATGTTGGTCATCACCAGATTGAGCGTGGCGATCTCCAGCTGCGCCACCTCATAGGCGGCCTTCGCCGCGTCGAGCACCTGGAAATAGACCACGCCGTCGACCTTGACCACGGCGTTGTCCTTGGTGATGACGTCCTGGCTGGGCACGTCGAGCACCTGTTCCATCATGTTGATCTTGCGACCGATGTCCTGGTAGACGGGAATCAGGAAGTGCAGCCCCGGCGACAGGGTGTGGGTGTACTTGCCGAACGCCTCGACCGTCCATTCGTAACCCTGCGGCACCATGCGCACCGCCTTGAACACCATCACGATGCCGGCGACCAGCAGCACGATGGCGAGTATCGATCCCAGTGTCATTCCCTGTTCCCCTTGTTTGAAGGGGCGAGTATAGGCACAGCCGGACGCCTCACGGGATCAGCCTGCGGAGGCCGCCGCCGCGCCTTCCACGGCGGCCGGACCTGTCTGGACTACTTGGTCAGGATCAGCTTGTCGTTGCGGGTATGGCGCAGGCGGTAGACCTCGCCGCCGTGGCGGATCAGCACTTCGCGGGCACCGCCCAGCAGCGAGTCGCTGTCGAACTGGCCCGGTGCCAGCGATGCCGAAACCTGCGGCTGAAATGCCTGCGGCATTGGGACCGGGCGGGCGATGCGGGGCTTGAACCGGACATCCGGCGAATGGGCCAACGAGAGTTGCGGGCGCATGGGCGTGGCTCGATCAGGAATGACCGTAGATGATAATCATTCTCATTGATGAATCAAGCGGTAATTTGATCCTGTCCCTCAGGCCGCCACGACGCGCACCTTGTGCCAGCACGTCTCGTCCAGCCGCTCCAGCAATTCGATGGCCTGCAGGTTCTGCAGCAGCTGCTCCACCCGGCTCGCGCCCAGGATCACGCTGGACACGTGCGGGTTGCGCAGGCACCAGGCGATCGCCAACGGCGCGGGAGCCACATCGAACTCGGCCGCCAGCGCAGTGAACCGCTGGGCCCGCTCGATCCGATGCTGTTCGGGCTCGCCGATCACCAGCTTGCGCAGCCAACCGTTGCCTTCCCCACCCAGCCGGGTCCGCTCGGGAATGCCGGCGTTGTACTTGCCCGTGAGCAGGCCCGACGCGAGCGGTGACCAGGTCGTGATCCCCATGCCGTACTCGGCATACAGCGGCGCGTATTCCAGCTCGACCCGCTCGCGATGCAGCAGGTTGTATTGCGGCTGCTCCATGGTCGGCGCGTGCAGGTGGTGATGGCGGGCGACCTTGTGCGCCTCGCGGATCTGCGCCGTCGACCATTCCGAAGTGCCCCAGTACAGCACCTTGCCCTGCCGGATGAGCGCGTCCATCGCCCACACGGTCTCCTCGATCGGGGTGTCCGGGTCGGGGCGGTGGCAGTAGTACAGGTCGAGGTAATCGACGCGCAGGCGCTTGAGCGCATCGTGGCAGGCATCGGTGACGTGCTTGCGCGACAACCCGCGCTGGGTCGGACGTGGCTCGTCAGTGGCGCCGAAGTACACCTTGCTCGACACGCAGTAGCCGTCGCGCGGCAGTCGCAGGTCGGCAATGACATCGCCCATCAACCGCTCGGCCACGCCGTTGCCGTAGGTCTCGGCGTTGTCGAAAAAATTGACGCCGTGGTCCCAGGCGGCGGCGATCAGATCGCGCGCGGTGCCGCGCGGAATCTGGCCGCCGAAGGTGACCCAGGCGCCAAACGACAGGGCCGACAGCTGCAGGCCGGAAGATCCGAGGCGGCGGTACTGCATGGAGGAAACTCCTTCTGCGTGATGCCGCCAGTGTAAGCCGGCAGGCAGCAGCCGAGCCGGCGTCAAACCAGGGCCAGGCCGGTATGCGGTAGACTTCGCACGCTCTTCCCTCCGGGGAGTAGCCCACCCGCATCGACCGGTCAGTGCCGTCCGGACGCGTTGAGTCAACGTGCTCAACCCACGTCTGCACGATTGCAATACCACTGGTCCGTGTCGATTCGGGAGCATGCATCAACATACTTGGCCCGCTGGCCATGGTGCATGCGGCTCGCGCCCTGATGGCGCAGGCCGGGCGAGACCGAAGGCAGGCTTGCGCGAACAATCTCAGGACGCCCTTCACCGGGTGGTCCGGGGTCGGGCCGCGCGGGCCTGCTTTCGTCATCGCCCCGCCCGGCCCCTGGAATCTCCACATGGATACGTTCCCTCTTTTCACCGCCCTGATCTCCGCCGGCACCGTGGCCGTGGCCGAAATCGGCGACAAGACCCAGTTGCTCGCACTGCTGCTGGCCGCACGCTTCCGCAAGCCGTGGCCGATCATCGCCGGCATCCTGGTCGCCACGATCCTCAACCACGCCCTGGCCGCCTGGTTCGGCGCGCTGGTCGCACAGTGGCTGCGACCGGAGGTACTGCGCTGGATCGTGGCCATCAGCTTCCTCGCCGTGGCGCTGTGGACGCTCAAGCCCGACACCCTGGACGACAATGACGCCCCGACCCCGGCGCGCGGCGCGTTCATCGCCACGACGATCGCATTCTTCATTGCCGAGATCGGCGACAAGACCCAGGTCGCGACCGTGCTGCTGGCCGCCAAATACCCGCCGCTGTGGGAGGTCGTGGTGGGCACCACGGTCGGAATGCTGCTGGCCAATGTGCCGGTGGTGCTGCTGGGCAGCCGGTTTGCCGATCGCCTGCCACTGAAGGCAGCGCGCTACGCGGCGGCGGCGGTGTTCCTGTTGCTGGGTGCCTGGGTTGCGGTGCGCGGCTTTGGCTGATGGTTGTTGATCGGCGCAATGCCGGATGATCGGCACGATCGGCAGGCGCGCTATCCTGCCGACGGCTCAATGGAGGGTGCGATGGACGGCAGCCGTGGTTTCCGCGAAGTGACGACGTCGCTGCTGTCGCGGCCGGACGAGATCATGCTCGCCGTCGGCGCCAGCGGCGAACTGCTGGTCGCCCGACTGCGGGTAGTGGTCGCCGCACTGCTGTTGCTGCTGCCGCTGATCAATGTCCTGGGCGGCGGATCCATCAGGGAAAGCCTGACGGGGCTGGTCGTGGCCGTCATCGTCAATGCGTTCGCGCTGCTCTGGCTGCAGTTGGCGCGCCGCCCCCGGCACTACCGCTGGCTGCCGTTCGCCACCGCGGCCTTCGACATCACCGCCACCACCGTGGTGCTCGCAGTGCTGGGTGCCAACCACCTGCCCTCGGCACTCAACAGCATGGTGGTGTGGTGCTGTTACCTGCTCGCAATCCTGTTGACCGCCCTGCGCAGCGACGGTCGCACGACCCTGTTTGCCGGCCTGCTCGCATTGCTGCAGTACGGGCTGTTGAACGCCGTGGTGTTCTCGATGGTGTCCTCACCCGAGCAGCTGATTTCCACCGAGTACGGCGCCGTCACCGCCGGCGTCCAGATCCAGCGGATGATGCTGTTGGCGATCGTCACCCTGATCACCGCCACCGTGGTCTACCGCATGCAGCGGCTGGTCGAACTGTCGGGAACCGACGGACTGACCCAGTTGCCCAACCGCAGCTGGCTGCTGCACCGGATGCCGCGCCTGCTGGAATCGGCCGACGAGGACGGTCTCAGCCTGAGCCTGGCGCTGATCGACCTGGATCACTTCAAGCGGGTCAATGCCGAAGCCGGCCACCACGCGGGCGACCGCGCCCTGCGCCATGTGGTGGCTGTACTGAAGGGCACGATCGAACCCGGCGAATGGCTGGTGCGGCTGGGCGGCGAGGAACTGGTCCTGGTGATGCCGCTGCCGATGGGCACCGCCTGGGAACGGGTCGATGCGCTGCGACGCCTTCTGGCCGAGCGTCCGTTCGATCCCGAGCGCGCCCACCTGGAACCGTTCCGGATGACGTTCAGTGCCGGCATCGCCGCCAGTCCGCACGACGGTCACGATGCGTCGAGCCTGTTGGGGCGGGCGGACCAGCGTTTGAAAATCGCCAAGCGCGAAGGCCGCAACCGCGTTGTCGCGCGTGACGGATGAGGCAATGGTTGCCGACACCGGCCCGGCTGCCATAACCTGCGCCGTTGCGAGGCAGATGCCGAAGGGGAACTGAATGGAAGGTTTTGCACGGGTCGCCTTCGGCCTGTTTGGTCTGGCTGTACTGATCGGCATCACGTGGCTGTTCTCGAACCACAAGAAATCCGTCGACTGGAAGCTGGTCATCATCGGCATCGCCCTGCAGATCGCCTTCGCCGCGCTGGTGTTGCTGGTGCCGGGCGGGCGCGACGTGTTCGACGCACTCGGCGACGGCTTCGTGCGGCTGCTGGGTTTCGTCAACGCCGGGTCGGAATTCATCTTCGGCAGTCTGATGAACGTGGAAACCTACGGTTTCATCTTCGCGTTCCAGGTGTTGCCGACCATCATCTTCTTCGCCGCGCTGATGAGCGTGCTCTACCACCTGGAAGTGATGCAGATGGTGGTGCGGGCGATGGCGTGGGCGATCACCAAGGTCATGCGGGTGTCCGGCGCGGAGACCACCAGCGTCTGTGCCAGCGTGTTCATCGGCCAGACCGAGGCGCCGCTGACGGTACGGCCGTACATCTCCAGGATGACCGAGTCGGAGCTGATGACGATGATGGTCGGCGGCATGGCGCACATCGCCGGCGGCGTGCTGGCGGCCTACGTCGGCATGCTCGGCGGTGGCGACACGGTAGCCCAGGCGTTCTATGCCAAGCACCTGCTCGCGGCCTCGATCATGGCCGCACCGGCGACGATGGTCGTTGCCAAGCTGCTGATCCCGGAGACGGCCGTCCCATTGACCCGCGGCACGGTCAAGATGGAGGTCGAGAAGACCACCAGCAACGTGATCGATGCCGCTGCCGCCGGTGCGGCCGACGGCCTCAAGCTGGCGCTCAACATCGGCGCGATGCTGCTGGCGTTCATTGCGTTGATCGCGATGATCAACTGGCCGTTGACATGGATCGGCGAGGTCACCGGCCTGTCGGCGATGCTCGGCAAGCCGACCGACATGGCCAGCCTGATGGGTTACGTGCTGTCTCCGGTGGCCTGGCTGATCGGCGTGCCATGGCAGGACGCGAACGTGGTCGGTGGCCTGATCGGCGAGAAGATCGTGCTCAACGAATTCGTCGCCTACCTGCACCTGGCCGAGATCGTCCAGGGCGCCACCCCCGGCGTGGCGTTGACCGACCAGGGCCGGCTGATTGCGACCTACGCGCTGTGCGGCTTCGCCAACTTCTCCTCGATCGCGATCCAGATCGGCGGCATCGGCGGACTCGCCCCGGATCGCCGCCAGGACCTGGCCCGCTTCGGCCTGCGCGCCGTGCTGGGCGGCACCATCGCCACGCTGATGACGGCCACCATCGCCGGCGTGCTGACCTCGTTTGCAGGCTGACCGGCCGTCATGTCCCACGCCGTCGTCACCGTCATCGGTTCGTTCAACATCGACCACGTGTGGGCGCTGCCGACCCTGCCGCAGGTCGGTGAAACCCTGGCCGGCACGTACCACACCGGCCCCGGCGGCAAGGGCTTCAACCAGGCCACCGCGGCCGCACGCGCGGGAGCACGGACGGCGTTCGTCTGCTCGCTCGGTGCGGATGCGGGCGGTCAACTCGCCCGTTCGCTGGCAGGCGCGGACGGCATCGAGCTGCATGCCGCCAACAGCGATGCACCGACCGGTACCGCCGGCATCTATGTCGACCGGCTGGGCCGCAACAGCATCGTCATCGGGCCCGGCGCGAACGCGAGCCTGAGCGCGGATTTCGTGCGTGCGCAGGCCGGCGTGCTGGCCGCCTCGACGGTGGTGCTGGCGCAACTGGAGTCGCCGGTCGCGGCAGTGGAGGCTGGATTCGAGATGGCCCGCGCCGGCAAGGCCATGACGGTGCTCAATCCCGCACCCGCGGACGCCGAGCTGACCCCGGGGCTGCTCGTACTCAGCGACCTGATCACGCCCAACGAATCGGAATTCTGCTCGCAGCTGCTGCGCCATCACGGCGATATTTTGGCCGCCGACACCCTCGCCGCCCTGGACGATGCGAGCCTGCATGGTCACTGCCGCAAACTGTTGCCGCAGGGCAGCGTGATCATCACGCTCGGCGCGGCGGGCTGCTTCGTATCGCACGCCGGGCATCAACTGCGCGGCGATGACCGCGCGTTCTACCGCGTCGCCGCCGCGCCCGCCCGGGCGATCGACACCACCGGTGCCGGCGATGCGTTCAATGGCGCCCTGGTGGCTTCGATCGCGCAATTGCCGGACCGGCCGTTCGCGCGCCATGTCGCCTTCGCCACCGTGTACGCGGCCCGCGCGACGGAAAGCGTCGGCGCCGCGGAGTCGATGCCGCATCTGGCGCCTGACGCTGATTGATTCACCGCCGGGCGACCCGGCATCCACGACTCACAGGAACAAGGCACGCGTCACCCGCCTGACCGGTGCCACCCCCAGCCGGTACTGCGCCACGGGTAGAATGCGCGCCATGCAGATCGGCCCCCACACCATTGCCCCCAGGGTCATCCTTGCCCCGATGGCGGGCGTCACCGACAAACCGTTCCGGGTGCTGTGCAAACGGTTGGGCGCAGGCTTGTGCGTGTCGGAAATGACCACCTCCGATCCGCGTTTCTGGAACACGGCCAAGTCGCGCCACCGCATGGACCACGACGGCGAGCCGGCACCCATCAGCGTGCAGATCGCCGGCACGGTGCCGTCGGTCATGGCCGACGCCGCGCGCCACAACGTCGATGAAGGCGCGCAGATCATCGACATCAACATGGGCTGTCCGGCGAAGAAGGTCTGCAACGC
>DATJBR010000271.1:0-8659 GCA_035515255.1 Lysobacter sp.
GTCACCGAGGAACTGTGGTTCACCGAGTGGGAGAACGGCGGCAGCCCGTGGGACAAGGGGGCCGACTACGAGACGTTCAATCCGAGCCGCCACGTTTCCGACTGGCGCGTGCCGATGCTGGTGATCCACGGCGAGATGGACTTCCGGATTCCGGTCAGTCAGGGGTTGGGCGCGTTCACCGCGCTGCAGCGGCAGGGCATCGAGTCGAAGTTCCTGTACTTCCCGGACGAGAACCACTGGGTGCTCAAACCGCACAACTCGGTGCAGTGGCATGACACCGTCAACGGCTGGTTGAAGCAGTACCTGTCGCCGTAGCCTGCCGACACCCTCCAGAGGCGACGGCGGTGCCCGTCGCCTTTTTTTATCCTTCGCGCGAACCCGGATTGCCCATGCTGCCAGCCACCTCGAACGCCCTGATCGGCAACGACATCGTTGTCCTCGGCCTGATTGCCGCCACCCTCGCCGCGATTTTCTGGGGCGCCAGCGGACCGACGCCGTTCTGGAAGAAGTTCTTCGGGATCATCCCTGCGCTGCTGCTGTGCTACTTCATCCCGGCGATCTACAACACCGCCGGCCTGATCGACGGGCTCGGTACCCGGCTCTACAACCCGGTTGCGCGCGACGTGTTGCTGCCGGCCGCGCTGGTGCTGCTGACGTTGTCGATCGACCTGCCGGGGATCATGAAGCTGGGGCCGAAACTGTTGCTGGTGTTCTGCGCCGGCACCTTCGGAATCATGCTGGGGGCGGTGGTCTCCTTCCAGTTGTTCGCCTGGCTGCACCCGGAAACCGTCGCCGGCGACACCTGGGCAGGCATGGCGGCGCTGGCGGGCAGCTGGATCGGCGGCGGGGCCAATATGGTCGCGATGCGCGAGGTGTTCGATGTCGACGCGACCACCTTCGGCCAGTTTGCGGTGGTGGACGTGGCGGTGGCCAACATATGGATGGCGACCCTGCTGTTCCTGGCCGCGCGCTCCGAATCGATCGACCGCCGCAATGGCGCCGATACCCGCGCGCTGGACGAGATGAAGCAGCGCGTTGCCGACTACCAGGCCCAGAACGCGCGCATTCCCAGCCTGACCGACCTGATGGTGATCGTCGGTGTAGGGCTGGGCACGGTGGGATTGGCGCACGCCATCGCCGCGCCACTGGCCTGCTGGCTCGGTATCAACGTGTCGTGGGCCAGCCGCTTCAGCCTCGACTCGACCTTCGTGTGGGTGGTGTTGCTGTCCACCGGTCTCGGGCTGGCGATGAGTTTTACCCGGATGCGCCAGCTGGAGGCGGCCGGCGCGTCGAAGCTGGGCACGCTGTTCCTGTACTTCCTGATCGCCTGCATCGGCATGCAGATGGACCTGCTGTCGCTGCTCGACCGCCCCTGGCTGTTCGCGCTGGGCGTGGTCTGGATTCTGGTGCACATCCTGGTGTTGTGGATTGCCGCCAAGCTGTTGCGTGCGCCGCTGTTTTTCTTCGCGATCGGTTCGCAGGGGAACATCGGCGCGGCTGCGTCGGCACCGGTGGTGGCCAGCGCCTTCCATCCCTCACTGGCGCCGGTGGGTGTGTTGCTGGGTACGGTGGGCTACGCCACCGGCACCGGGCTGGCCTACGTTACCGGCCTGATCCTGCGCTCGATGGCCGGAGCCGGTTGAGCCGGCTGTATGGCCGGCTGGACCACGCCGGCTACAGCCAGCCCGAGCGCTTGAACATCCGGTACAGCACCACCACGCTCACCGCGACCACGCCGATCAGGATCAGATAACTCCAGCGGCCATGCAGTTCGGGCATGGCGCTGAAGTTCATCCCGTACCAACTGGTGATCAGGGTGGGGGCGGCCAGCAACGCGGCCCACGCGCCCAGGCGCTTGACGATCTCGCCCTGGCGCACGGTGACCAGTGACAGGTTGACGCTGACCGCTGCGGTCAGCATCTCGCGCAGGGTGTCGGTGTTTTCGTTGACACGCATGGCATGGTCGAGGATGTCGCGGAAGTACAGCTGCATTTCCTCGTCGATGAGTTCCGCCCGCGGACGCGCCAACTGGCCCAGGACATCCTGCAGCGGCGCGACCGCCATGCGCAGCCTGGTCAGCTCGCGCTTGAGGTCGTAGAGCTTCTGCACCGTGTGTTTGCGGAAATCGTCGGAGAATATGTCCTGCTCCAGGCCGTTGAGCGCATTGCTGAACTCATCGACGATCGGCAGCAGGCGGTCAACGACCATGTCGAGCACCACATACAGCGCCCCGGCCGAGCCGTGCTGCAGCAGTTCCGGCTCGCGCTCCATCCGCGCACGCGCGGCGGCGTAGCTGCTGGACGCGCCGTGACGCACGCTGACCAGATAGCGGGGGCCGACGAACAGGTGGGTTTCGCCGAAATGGATCTCGCCATCGACCGCCTGCGCGGTGTGCACGGCGATGAACAGCGAGCGGCCGTAGGTCTCGATCTTCGGCCGCTGGTGCGCGTTGCTCGCGTCCTCGATGGCCAGGTCGTGCAGGTCGAATTCCTCCTGCAGCTTCTCCAGGATCGCGTCGTCGGGTTCGTACAGGCCGACCCAGACGAAGCTGCCGTCGTCCACCGCCAGCACGTCGCTGATCGCATCCAGGTCGATGTCCCGCCGGCTGCCATCGCGGCCGTAGGCGGCGCAGTTGACCACGCTCGCAGGCAGGGGCCTGGGCAGGGCGGGGTGGGGCGTGTCGGTGATATCCATCACCGGCATCCTGCCCGCGTGCCGGACAGGCGGCAAGGATCGGGAGAATTTGCCGTCGGGCAAAAGCCGGGTTGTTCGGACGCTCCTAGCGGCGACGCAGGCCCAGCATCAGGCCCAGGTGGATCGGCAACAGCAGCACGATCCAGTGCAGGTTCTGCTGCGGCAGCAACTGCAGCCAGTGGATGGAAAGTCCCAGCGTGGCCAGCACCACCATGGTCGTCAGTACGATGCCGAACCAGCGTCCCGGCGAACGTCCGCGCAACACCTGCCAGCCACCCGGCAACAATGCCCAGGCCAGCGGGTTGAGCAGCAGCAGGTTGTAGTTGGCCCAGCCGAACCGGTGCTCGGTGCCGAACCAGATGAACAGCATCAGCGCGCCGACCAGGCCGGCCAGCGTCCAGGCCGGCAGGGCGATTGCCGCAGCGATGCGGGGCTTGTGGATGCCCAGCCAGCGCAGCCCTGCGCCCAGGGCGACGCCGGCCAGCAACCAGGGCCACCAGCGTTGCGGCATTTCCGGCGGTTCCGGGTCGAGCCGGTGCGGCAGCAGTTCGACTTCCTCGCCGACCAGCGGCCGCCCCTCGGTATTGCGGGCGTTGCGCAGTGCCGCGGCCAGTCGCATCGGCACGAACGACTCCCCCCAGATCGGCAGCGGCTGGTCCGCCGCTCGCCCCAGACCGATATCGAAGCCCAGCCGCATCCAGAAGTCGGGCGATGCCAACCGGGTCGATTCGCTGCGGAAGGTGCTGCCGCGCGATCCACCCATCTGCCGGCGCAGGCCGCCGTCGAGCACCCGGTCCAGCGCATCGCGCACCCGGGTCGAGCAGTTGTCGAGGAAATAGTCGTAACGGTAGTGCGCGTTTTCCGGCCGCGCGTTCTCGGCCAGCGCGTCGGCGAGCTCCTGTGCCTGCGCGTCATCCAGATCCAGCCATTGCAGGCTGACGCCACGGCCGACATCGCGGTAGTACGCCAGATCCTGCTGCAGGGGCAGGGCGACCAGTTGGTAACGCATGTCGCCGCGCACGAAACGGCTGATGAAATCCGCTTCGGTCGGATCGAAGTAGCCGAAGTTGTAGGAGATCGCGGTGTCTGTGATCGGATCGGCGACCAGGATCGCGTTGTGGCCGAAGCGCTCGAAGAAGATCTCGCCCGGCTGCATCGTCACCACGCCGATGCGCGGCGCGGCGCCGGCGGCGAATGCGCACAGCCACAGCAGCGCCAATACCGCGAATTGCCTCAGGGTTGCATGGGGACGGGACGCGCCATGTGCGGGGACTGTCCCACTGGCGGCCAGGCCGTCAGGCGTCACCCAGCACGCTCACGTGGAAGGCATGGACCCGTCGTGCATCGGCGCTGGCCACGCGGAACACGAACCGGCCCAGGATCAGTTCCTCGCCCGCTTCGGGCAGGTGGCCGATCGCGGCGATCACCAGGCCGCCGATCGTGTCGTACTCGTCGTCGTCGAAGTCCGCACCGAAGTGGTCGTTGAAATCCTCGATCGGCGCCAGCGCATCGACCACGAACTGGCCGTCGGCCTGGGCCGAGATCAGCGCGTCCGGGTCCTCGGCCTCGTCGTGCTCGTCGTCGATGTCGCCGACGATCTGCTCCAGCACGTCCTCGATCGTGAGCAGGCCGGCGACGCCGCCGTGCTCGTCGATCACGATCGCCATGTGGTTGCGCGACTGGCGGAACTCCCGCAACAGGATGTTCAGCCGCTTCGACTCGGGTATCAGCACCGCCGGCCGCACCAGCTCGTGGATACTGGCTGGCCCGTTGTCGGCCACCACGCCCTGCAACAGGTCCTTGGCCAGCAGGATGCCGATGATCTGGTCCTTGTCCTCGCCATGCACCGGGAAGCGCGAATGGCCGGACTCGACTACCTGCTTCATCAGTTCCAGCAAGGGCATGTCGGCCGGCAGCATGACCATCTGCGAGCGCGGGATCATCACGTCGCCGACGCTGAGGTCGGAGATCGCGATCGCCCCCTCCATCATGGTCAGTGTGTCGGCCTCGATCAGCCCGTCGGACTGGCAATCGCGCAGCAGCTCGACCAGGTCCTCGCGGGATGACGGCTCGCCCGACAGCGCGGAGCTGATGCGGTCGAACCAGGAACGGCGCTTGTCGTGCCGCTCCGGCGCGTCGTGCGCGGATGGTTGGGTGGGGGTACTACTGTCGTCCTCGGACATTGATCGCATTCATTGGATACGTCCGGGGGATGGACGTCAGGGCGAGTCTAACGCATGCAATGAACGCGGTAGCGCGTCATGTGCCCGCGTCGGATCACTGCTCTTCCAGATAGGGGTCGGCGATCCCCAGGGTGGCCAGGATCTCGCGTTCCAGTTGCTCCATGCACTCCGCCTCGCGCTCGTCCTCGTGGTCCCAGCCCAGCAGGTGCAGGACGCCGTGCACGGTAAGGTGGGCGTAATGCGCGTTCAGCGACTTGCCCTGCTCGGCGGCTTCGCGGGCCACCACCGGGGCGCAGATCACCAGGTCGCCCAGCAATGGCAACTTCACGCCTTCCGGCAGGTCGGCCGGAAAGCTGAGCACGTTGGTGGCGTAGTCCTTGCCGCGGTAATGGCGGTTGAACGATTTCCCTTCCTTGGCATCGACCAGGCGGATCGCCAGGTCGGCTTCGCGGATCCGGCCATCCAGGGCGGCGGCGACCCAGCGCCGGAAGCTGTTGGCGGCGGGAATGCCGGCGCGCGGCAGGCCGTAGCTGATGGAGACGTCGAGCAGGATAGGACCGAGAGTCATGGGCGATGGATCCTGGGCTGGCCGGTTCAGTCGCCGGTTCCGGGTTGGATGTTCCCGGCTTGGGTGCCCCCGGTCGGGGCGTCCCGGGCGTCGCGCGCCTCGTAGGCATTGACGATGCGGGCCACCAGCGGATGGCGCACCACATCGTGGGATTCGAAGAAGGTGAAGCTGATGCCGTCGACGCCATGCAGCACGTCCAGTGCATCCCTCAGGCCGGACTTCTGGTACTTGGGCAGATCGTTCTGGGTCAGGTCGCCGGTGACGACCGCGGTGCTGCCGTAGCCGATCCGGGTCAGGAACATCTTCATCTGCTCGATCGTGGTGTTCTGCGCCTCGTCGAGGATCACATACGCATCGTTAAGCGTGCGTCCGCGCATGTACGCCAGCGGTGCGATCTCGATGACGTTGCGCTCCAGCAGCTTGAGTACCTTCTCCACGCCGAGCATCTCGTACAGCGCGTCGTACAACGGCCGCAGGTAAGGGTCGACCTTCTGCGACAGGTCACCGGGCAGGAAGCCGAGCTTCTCGCCTGCCTCCACTGCCGGGCGCACCAGCACCAGTCGCTGCACGCGGGATTCGTTCAAGGCCTCCACCGCGCTGGCGACCGCGAGGAAGGTCTTGCCGGTGCCGGCCGGGCCGATGCCGAAATTGATGTCGTGGGTCGCGATCGCATGCAGGTACTTGGCCTGGTTGGCCCCGCGGCCACGGACGGTGCCGCGCTTGACCCGGATCACGACCTCCTGCGGCTCGATGTCCTCGTCCACGACGCGCTGGACGTCGACGCCGGTCAGGGCAAGGTGGATCGCGTGCTCGTCGAGCGTGTGTCCGTCGGCCTCGCGCCACAGCTCGCGCAGCACCTTTTCGGCGGCACCGACCGTCGCCTTCGGGCCGGTCACGCGGAACACGTTGCCGCGGTTGGCGATTTCCACCCCGGTACGCAACTCGATCATGCGCAGGTGGCCATCGAATGGGCCGTTGAGGTTGGCCAGCCGCTCGGCATCGGGCGGATCCAGGGCGAACTCGGAAATCGTGCGTGAAGCCATCGGTGGACTGTCTTCCGTGGGCACGCCAGCTTGCACCTGACGCTGACTTTTCGCAAAGTGGCCGGATCATTCAGGGGGAAAGGTCATGCAGGCAATGCGCACGATCCGGGATTGGCAGTGTCAGGGCGGCATGCTTCAAGACAGCCTGCTCCAGGGCGGCAGGCTTCAAAGAGGCTTGTTGAAGGCAACCCTGCTGGCGATGTTGCTGCCGCTCGCCGCTGCGGCAGGCGCGGCCGAGGTGACCGTGTTGACCGCGACCCGGATCCACACCATGGACATCCTGCAACCGCGTGCGCAGGCGATGGCGTTCGACGAGGGCGGCCGGATCCTGTCCGTGGGTTCCGGCGAGGCGCTGCTGCGGCAATATCCCGACGCCAGACGTCTGGATGTCGGCAACGCCACGGTGATCCCCGGGCTGATCGACGCACACGGGCATGTCGCCGGTCTGGGATTGAACGCGATGCAGGTCGATCTGGCCGGTGCCGCGAGCAAGGACGAAGCCCTGCAACGGCTGCGCGATTTTGCCGCCGACCTGCCCGAAGGCGTATGGCTGCTGGGGCGTGGCTGGGACCAGAACCTGTGGCCGGGAAAACAGTTCCCGACGGCCGCCGATCTGGATGCCGCGTTCCCCGATCGCCCGGTCTGGCTGCGCCGGATCGATGGTCACGCCGGTTGGGCCAACAGCGCGGCGATGGCGCTGGTGGAGCGTGACCTGGCCGGCGACTGGCAGCTTGAAGGCGGCAAGATCGAGCGTGACGGACAAGGCCAGCCGAGTGGTGTGTTCGTCGACGAGGCGATGGATCTGGTCGATGCGCAGGTGCCCGAGCTTGACGATGCCATCGCCGAACGGGCCCTGGCATTGGGCATGCAGGCCGCCGTCGAGCACGGCCTGACCGGCGTCCACGATGCCGGCGTGTCACTGGCCACGCTGAGGCATTACCAGCAGCTGGCCGACCGTGGCGAGATGCCGTTGCGGATCAATGCGATGGCGGCCGGGGACGGCGATGCGCTGGCGATGCTGTGCCGCGATGGCCTTTACCAGCACCGCGCCGGGCACTTGCAGATGCGCTCGGTGAAGTTGTTCGCCGACGGGGCGCTGGGCAGTCGTGGTGCGGCGTTGCTGACCGACTACAGCGACGACCACGGCAACCGCGGATTGTTGATGGCCAAGCCGGAGCAGCTTGCCGAGGCCACCATGAAAGCACGCCGCTGCGGGGTTCAGGTGGCGACCCACGCGATTGGCGACCGGGGCAACCGGGTCGTGCTGGATGCCTACACGCAGGCACTGGGGAACGAGGTCGGTGGCGATCACCGCTGGCGTATCGAGCACGCCCAGGTCCTGTCGCCGGCCGACCTGCCGCGGCTGGCGCAGATGGGCGTGATCGCCTCGATGCAGCCGACCCATGCCACCAGCGACATGCCCTGGGCGGGCGATCGCCTGGGACCGCAGCGGATCGAAACGGCCTACGCGTGGCGCGAGTTGCGCGACAGTGGTGCGCGACTTGCATTGGGTTCGGATTTCCCGGTCGAATCGGTCGATCCGCGGCTGGGCCTCTACAGCGCCACCACCCGCACCGATGCGGATGGCCTGCCGCTGGGCGGCTGGCAGCCGGAGGAAAAGCTCACTGCCTTCGAGGCGCTCCGTGGCTTCACCCTGGACGCCGCGTACGCCGGTTTCGACGAGGACGAAGTGGGTAGCCTGGAAGTCGGCAAGCGCGCCGACTTCGTCGTGCTGGCGCAGGATCCGCTGGCGATCGATCCCCTGCAATTGCGCGCATTGCAGGTGCTGGCGACTTACGTCGACGGCCGCGCCGTGTACACCGCGCCGACGGAGTAACCGGCGCGACACTACTTGCTGTTGCCGAGCGCGCTGTGGTCAACACGGCCGAAGGCCACCGGTGAATACCGGTGGTTCCATCAAGTCCGGGTTTGTCATCGCTTCCCGCGCGCAACAGGCGGGAAGTCGATGTTTGGCTGGTCGAGTCGGCTACCGATCGGTTGCCGGCAAGCTCGACAACCACGTCGACAGCGCCTGGATCGAGGCTTCATCCAGCCGCTTGGCGACCCCGGTCATGACGAAGTCGGACGTGGAGTCGCCCATCTCCCCGTCGCGATATTCGCCCAGCTTGGTCTGCAGATACACGAACTGCTGTCCGCGCAGGGCCGGGTAG
>DATJBR010000272.1:0-3214 GCA_035515255.1 Lysobacter sp.
GGCAGCCGCCAAACACCATCGCGCATAACAGGGCAACGAGCAGCGGGGATCCCGCCCGCATCATTCGCCGATCGAGTTGCGATGGATGGACAGCGTTCCGGGTACGCGTGCGGGTCATTGCGGATTTCTCTCGAATGCAGGGCTCAAGCCTGCCTGAATTTTAATGGTTCTTCTCCGATCCGAAGGGGGGGGGGAACGTCGCAGGGGTGGTGTGGACGGGGTGGCGCCTCCGGGCGCCGGTGGTGAACGCCCTTGGTGCGAATGTCCCCCGGCACCGATGGAGCCGGTGCCTCCTCCTTTATTTCGCACCAAGAGCATTCACCCCCGGCGTTCCAGCATGAGGTGATTGTAGAAGTCCAAGCCCGCCAGTACCGATGGGACCTGCAGGCCTTCGGGGCGAAATAAAGGAGGAGGCATCCGCCGCAGGCGGAGGCCGGGGGACATTCGCCCGGAAGGCCTGCAAGTCGCGCCCAGGCACCAGTCCGGATGGGTGCGGACGCATAAGCCGGATACAACGCGACCGCCCGGAGGCGGTCGCGAGGAAGGCTTTCAACCGATGACAGCGATCAGTCGACCGGCTTGGTCACCGTGTCATCGCCCTTGGCCTTGGCGATCACCGCCTCGACCGAGGCGGTGGTGATCGGGTGGTAGCCCGGTCGCGCCTTCTCCAGGATCTGCTCCGCCATCGCCAGGCCGGCCGGGGTTTTTACCAGCTCCGCGTAGGTCGGCATGATCAGCTTGCGGCGGCCCACGCGGGCCAGGAACTCGGCGATCGCCTCGTTCGCTTCCGGATAACCGCTGCGCACGGTCAGCGGGTACCAGCGCATCGCGATCTCGCCGTTCGGGGTGCCGGTGAACTTGTACGCGGCATCCAGTGCGGCCAACTGGTCATGGCTCAACGTGGCCGGCATGCCTTCGAGGAAGTGCAGCCATTCCTGGGTGCTCCACTTCGCGGTGACATCCGTGGACGGCAGCAAACCGCCATCGATCCAGGCCTGACGCACGGCATCGACCGCATCGAACTGCGGCGAGACGGTGGCCGGCGCGGACTCCGGAATGCCCGGGCCGTAGATCCACTCGTCCAGCTCGGCCTCGGTGACCTTGCCGGGATGCTTGGCGAGCAGGTTGTCCTTGGTGTACTGCAGGAAGGTGGTGGTCGGGATCGACTGGAACGCGAAGTGGTCGAAGTAGCCACGCAGGAACGGGTCGAAGTCCTCGCGGCCGAAACGGTGCTCCAGGAACATCATGAACCACGCGCCCTTGTCATACGCCACCTCGGTCAGCGTGTCGCCGGCCTTGACGTGCACGTCGGGACGGATCGCCAGCGCCTGCGCCTGCGGCTCCATGTCGTCGATGGTCTTGCGCAGCTCGTTCTGCGCGATCGCCGCCTCCATGTTGGCGAAGTCCTTGCCGTACAGCGCCTCGATGATGCGGTTCTCGACGTAGCTGGTGATGCCCTCGTTCATCCACTGGTCTTTCGGGCTGGAGAAGGTCACCAGGTTGCCGGCCCAGCTGTGCGCGAGCTCGTGCGCGATCAGCGACACCAGCGACTTGTCGCCGACGATCACGGTCGGGGTGGCGAAGGTGATGCGCGGGTTTTCCATGCCGCCGTACGGGAACGACGGCGGCAGCACGAGGATGTCGTAGCGGCCCCACCGGTACGGGCCATACATGGCCTCGGTGGCCTCGATCATCTTCTCGGTATCGGCGAACTCGGCGGCGGCCTTGTCGACCATCGTCGGCTCGGCCCACACGCCGCTGCGGTCGGAGATCGGCTTGAACACCAGGTCACCGGCAGCGATCGCGAGCAGGTAGGACGGGATCGCCTGCGGCATCGCGAAGGTGTAATCGCCGTCGCGCGCGGCCCTGGGATCGTTGTCGGCGCTCATCAGCACCATCACGTCCTTCGGGCTGGTCACGTGCGCGGTGTAGGTGAAGCGCACCCGCGGGGTGTCCTGCAGCGGCACCCAGGAACGGGCGTGGATCTGCTGCGACTGGCTGAACATGAAAGGCTGCTTGCCGCCCTCGGTCATCGCCGGGGTCAGCCACTGCAGGCCCGAGGCCTGCGGCGCGGTGTGGTAGGTCACGCGGATGCGCTCGTTGCGCTCCGGGGCCTGGATGCTCAGCTTGCTGCCCAGCAGCTTGTCGGCGTCGGCCAGCTCGTACTTCAGATCGGCCCACTTGCCGTCGCTGCGCTCGCCGACCACTTTCTCGATGGTCAGGTCGCGGGTGTCGAGCACCAGCTCGGTGGCACCGGGATCGACCCAGTCCAGATCGTAGGTGGCGCTGCCGCTGATCTGCTTGTCGTTGAAATCGACATCCAGCGCGAGCGCAAGGTCCTTGATCCGGACCTTGTCGGGCTCGGCATAGGACAGCGAATCGTATTCGGTGCCCGGCGCGGTCACGGCGTCGGATTTGGCGGCAGTGTCGGCGGCCGGCGCGGCATCGCGCGAGCAACCGCCCAGCACGACGGCGGCGGCAAAACACAGGGTCAGGATCGAGGAACGCATTGGCGGGCCCACAGTTTCAGGTGAATTCCCGAGTGTAGCCGCGACCGCCTGCCCGCGCGAAGTGCCGGTTCGGCCAGGTCGTACTAAACCTTGTAGCCGGTATGCACCGCGACGATGCCGGCCGACAGGTTGCGGTAGTCGCAACGCGCGAACCCGGCCGCCTGCATCATCGCCTTCAGCTCGTCCTGCGGCGGATGCTTGCGGATGCTCTCGGCCAGGTACTGGTAGCTGTCCGCATCGTTGGCGAACAGCTTGCCCAGCCGCGGCAGGATCTTGAACGAGTGGAAGTCGTAGATCGGTTTGAACCAGTCGTACTTCACTTCCGAGAACTCCAGCACCCGCGCCTGTCCGCCGACCTTCAGCACGCGGTGCATTTCGGCCAGCGCGGCGTCCTTGTCGGTGACGTTGCGCAGGCCGAACGCGATGGTGACCAGGTCGAAGGTCGCATCCGGGAACGGCAGCTTCTCGGCGTTCATCTGCACGTACTCGAAGCCGCCGACCCGGCCCTTGTCGGTCATCCGGTCGCGGCCGACGCGCAGCATCTCGCCGTTGATGTCGCCCAGCACGATCGAGCCGGTATCGCCGACGCGATCCTTCAGCAGCAGCGCGATGTCGCCGGTGCCGCCGGCCAGATCGAGCACCCGGTCGCCGCGCCGGACCTGCGCGGTGGCGACGAAGTAGCGCTTCCAGACCCGGTGGATGCC
>DATJBR010000273.1:0-4271 GCA_035515255.1 Lysobacter sp.
GCTGCGGTTGCAGGCCGCGCCGGCAGTACTGTGGGCGGAAATGCAGCTGCTCTTGTCGGTGATCTCGAGGTGACCGACCTCCACGTTGTTGCTGCCGGTCAGGTCAAGCACGGACCAGGTGCGCTCGGCACCCCACAGCTTCGGTGGCTTGGCCTTGTTGCCAAGGATGCGGGTCTTGGCGCTGCTGGTACCGCTGGGAATCTTTCCCAGCGAGCAGGCATTGCGGTCGCCCGCAGCACACTCGCCGGCCATGCCGGGTGCGCCGTAGCCGATCATGTACTCGCCCGAGCCGATGTTAAGCGTGTCGCCGCCGGCGATGCGGGGCGTGCCGGTGCTGGGCAGTGCGAAATAGGGGTGGCTCCAGGCGCAGGCCTGGCCATTGCCGCTGCCGGAGTAAGGGGCATCGGCCTTGCCGGTGCACTGGGTGGCGGTGCCGCCGTCGGTGCGGACGTAGTAGTTGGTGGCTGCTGCTGCCGAGCCCCATGCGGCCAGGCCGATCGGGGCAAGCAACAGCGGGAAGATGGATCGCGTCCAGGTCTTGCGTGAGCGTGAGTCAAGTGTGATCAAAATTGGGTTCCAGATAGGCGTTTTCGCGGGAGGCTCTTCCCCCAAGAGCGACGGCGATGCTAGGGGCGTTGAAAAAGTAGTTATGTGACAGGGTTCTTGGTTTCCCCAGACGAGGGTGTGGCATGGGTCGAAAGCCCTGTTCACGGATGTGGAGCATTCATGAAACTCCGTATTCAACGATGTGAAGGGCCACAGTTCTGGCACGGTTGATGCGTTTTCGCCTTGCCACGTCCCCCTTGTCGCTTTCCCAGTCCGGTGCTGGTCCGGTGCTTGCCAGCCAACGCCAACGTATGGCCGCCGGCCCGCCCAAATGCCGTAATAAGACCAATGAACTGCCACTCAGCGGCGCGACAATGGTCCCGGTCGCAGCCCAGCAAAATGGGCAAACCCATAGCGCCACTGGATTGTGTTGGACAGGGTGCGATGTATCCCGGAGAGATTCTTTCGTCGTCCCCTGAGGCGCTGGGCGAATGGGGTTGCGGCGGCCGGACGCATGCGGGCGATGGTCCAGCCTGCATTGCGGTAAATGCCCTGCCAGCGGGCCCTGCCTCATGAGCAAGCCGTTGTCGTCTGCGGGAGCAGATGCGCTGGTGGACCCCGGGTCTGCCGGCGTAGTGCCGGCCGTCGGGCTCGGCCGGCACTACGCGCGGTATTCCGGTGCCACCGTGATGATCATGCTGGCGGGGCTGGTGTCTTTCCCGGCGCTGACCCGGCTGCTCGACAACGAGCAGTACGGCATTCTTGGCTACTTCGACACCTGGGCGATGATGGCGGTGGCCGTCATCAAGTTCGGGGCCCAGCACGCCATCCTGCGGCTCTATCCGTTTGGCGGGGACCAGCGCGCACTGACCCGCTTTTCGACCAATCTCGTGTACCTGCCGATGATCGTGTCGATGGTGATCTGGGGCGTCGCGATCCTGGGGTTCGGGACGGTCAGCTGGCTCAGCGACACCCGTTTTCCGGCCGTCCTGTGGTGCGCGATCGTGACGATTCCATTGCTGGCGTTTTCCAGCCAGGTGGAGATGACGCTACGGGTCAGCGAGCGGTCGGGACTGCTGACGGCAACGCGCGTGGCGGCCCGATGGCTGGAACTCGGGCTGGTGCTGGCGGCCGTGGTCGTGATCCAGCGCAGCGCGCTGGCGGTGTATGCCGGCAAGATCCTGGCGTTGCTCGTGGTGGTCGGGTTCTATGCGCGCTGGGCGCACCGGAACCTGCGGTTCGCGCGCGAGGAGATCGACCCGGCCGTGTACCGGGCGGCACTGCGGTATTCGCTGCCGTTGGTAGCCATGGAAATCGCCGCCGCCGCGCTGGTCTCGATCGACCGCATCATGCTCAAGCACATGCTGGGCGACTACACGGCCGTCGGTATCTACACGATCGGTTACGCGCTTGCCATCCAGTTGTCGATGGTCGTGAACAACCCGTTCTGGGATGCCTTCAATCCGGTCGTCAACCGCACCTACACCCTGGACGGCGATGCCAGGGTGCGCGAATTGAAGGCGCGCTTGCTGGTGCCGATAGGCTATGCCTGCGTCGGCGTGGCCATCGGAACCTGGACCAGTGGCTCCGATGTGCTGCAGATGCTCAGTGGCACCGGCAAGGCCGCATCCGGCCCGGTGTTCGCCTGGGTGGGAACGATGTACACCCTGACCTTGTTGCTGGACCTGGCGGGATACGGCTTGCCGTTGCGCAAGCGGACCGGCGTGATGATGGTGCTCATGATGTTGGCGCTGGCGGTCAATGTGGTGCTCAACCTGTTCTGGATTCCCGCTTACGGCTACATGGGAGCGGTTTACGCGACCGTCCTCAGTTATGTCGCCCTGGGCATTGCCCGGTGTGCGGTCTGTCCGAAAGGGCTGCTGCAGCTGCCGGATGCCCGGACCGTGCTGGTGGCGGGTGGCGCCGCGGGACTGTTCCTGCTGGCGGTCCACTTCGCAGGTGTGTCCCAGGGCCACTCGCCGTGGCTGCGTGCCAGCCATGCCGGTGGTCTGTGGTTGTTGTGCTACGTCGTGCCGGTGCTTGTTGCCGACGGACGCATGCGTAAGGTTCTGATGCGGCTGCGCGGGAAATCCAGGATGGCCGCGGGATAGGCAGAGGAGCAGGGGACGAAAGGATGGGGTGGCTACTGTCGCCATTGAGCTGGCTGTTGTTGGCGGTGCTGGGAGCCTGCGCGGCCCGCTGGTGGCGCAGCCGGGCACGGGCCCTGTGCGTTGCCAGTGCGGTCGTGGCCGTTGTTGCGGTGGCCGCCATGACGCCGCTGGTCGCCAACCTGCTGGTCGGCTGGCTCGAGCGTCCGGTTATGCAGTCCGCCGGGTGCGCCAACACGCCACCCGACATCGCGGTGGTATTGGCAGGTGGGGTGGATGCGGCATATCCGGAAGAAGCGGATATCTCCGCCCTGGGGATTACCTCACGGCGCAGGATGGAACGCGCCGTGGCCTGGTGGGGCGAAAAGCCGGGGAGGCGGCTGGTGGTGGCAGGCGGCCCGATGGTTGCCGGAGGCGTGCCGCCAAGCCGCCTCATGGTCCGCTATTCGCGGCAACTAGGGGTGGATGCCGGCTCGTTGCTGGCCGAAGAAAGCTCCGTCAATACCTGGGAGAACGCCCGGCATCTGGCTCGCTTGCCGGGCATGCCGCGGCGCGTGGTGCTGGTCACATCGGCCATGCATCTTCCGCGGGCCGGTTTTGCGATGCGGCATGCGGGGTTTGAGGTCTGCCCGGTTCCTGCAGACCGTCGCCGGGTCGCGTTGGGTTGGCCAGGTGCGTTGATTCCGCGCTCCAGTGCGCTGCGAAAGAGCGAGGCCGCGCTGCATGAAATCGTCGGTCTGGCCTGGTATCGGCTGCGGGCGTTTGGCGGGTGATGCGGCCGGATCAGGTCCGGGGCGATCTGGTCCAGGACAATCTGGTTCAGGGCGATCTGGTTCGGAACGAACCTGTCCGGCATCAGGGGTTTGGTGGTATCGAGGGGCTGGCGTTATTCGTATCCGTCGAGCCCGGCTCTGTCGGTTGGCCTGCTGGTTGCTCGATCTGCTGCCGCTCGACGGCACCGATATCCACGCCCCCGCCGGCCGGGCGTGGATGTTGGAAGTAGTCGTGATCCAGCTCCACCGGCATTCCCGCATCGATCAGCGGACTTCCGGCGCGCGGTGTCGGGTCGAAGTGCGCGAAGTCACTCGTGGTCAGCTCGGGGTCCCGTTCACACAGGTTGCCTGATGGGCATTGGTCGTCCTTGAGCCGCCAGAACAGGTTGTGTTCGAAGCTCAGCGTGGCGTCGCTGTCCAGGCCGTAGTACCCGCAGGTGGGGCTGTCGGGGTCCGCGCGGTCCGCGCTCCATCCTCCACCGCCGAGCAACGCGTTGTTGTTGGCGACTATCCGTGCCGACGTATCGCCACCGGCGATGAGGATCAGGCAATCACCCTGTCCGGTGACCGTGTTGTTGAGCAGGGTGATGACGGAATCGGGACTCGGGCTCAGTGAAAGCGTGTTGCCGTTCGCGCGGCAGTGGTCCTTGCCCACCAGGCCGGAGCCGGGAAGGTCCGCGAAAAATCCGCAGTTGCCGATGGCAACCGTGTTCTCGATGGTGGCCGGACCGGCGAGCTTGATCTGGTTGCCGGCGTTGCCTTCCACCCGCAGCCGTCGCAGGGTGACCGAGCCGGTCCCGTCCATGTAGAGCAGATCCAGACCGTCGGAGGTGTTGTGGTGGAT
>DATJBR010000274.1:0-1571 GCA_035515255.1 Lysobacter sp.
CCCCCGGCCATGACCACACCGTGGACACACCGAGTCGATCTAGAACATTTCCCGACACCATGGCCCGCAAGCGCGCGCGGCGGTGCGCGGAGCCTGCGACGACCCGGTAATCCGGTGTTGCCTGCCTCTGCGATCGCCCGACAGCGACCGGCCGGAGGCAAGCGATGAGCCACAACCCCCATTCCGCCGCGCGGCCGTTGTACCGCGCCGACGCCCACGGCAACTTCGATGCCGACCTGGTCGCCGAGGCGATCGCCACCCAGCTCGACCTCGGTGACCTCGACGGGCTGAAAGTGGCGCTGACCCAGGTGCTCGCCGCCGATCTGGCGGACGTGCTCACCCGCCTGGAACCCGTGCAGCAGGCGGCAGTGCTGCCGCTGATCTCCGCCGACGAGCGCGCGCTGGTATTCGGCTACCTGCCGCTGGAACTGCAGACCACCCTGGTCGCGGGCATGCCGCGGCCGGCGGTGCTGGAACTACTCAACCTGATGTCCGCCGACGAACGCGTGGACCTGTTCAACACCCTGCCGCCGGACCGGCGCGAGCGCCTGCTGCCGGCGCTCGCGCAGGCCGAACGCGACGACATCCGCCGCCTCGCCAGCTACCCGCGCGACAGCGTCGGCGCGCTGATGACCTCCGAGTACGCGACCCTGACGCCGGAGCTGAGCGCCGGCCAGGCGATCGCCGAACTGCGCCGCGTCGCGCCCGACAAGGAAACGATCTACACCTCCTACGTGATCGACCATGCGCGCCACCTGCTCGGCGTGGTGACCTTGCGGCGGCTGATCCTGGCCGAGCCGCACACGCCGGTCTCGGAACTGATGGCGCCCAATCCGGTGACCGTGTTCGTCGACGCCGACCAGCGCGAGGCGGCCAACAAGATCGCCCGCTACGACTTCATCGCGCTGCCGGTGGTCGACCGCGAGCGGCGCATTGTCGGCATCGTCACCTCCGATGACGCGATGGACGTGGCCGAGGCCGAGGCCACCGAGGACTTCCACAAGGCCGGCGGTACCCTGGGCAGCCTGACGATGAGCATGAAGGACGCCACCGTCGGCCTGCTGTACCGGCAGCGGGTGTACTGGCTGGTGCTGCTGGTGTTCGCGAACCTGTTTTCCGGTGCCGGCATCGCCCACTTCGAGGACCTGATCGCGGCCAACATGGCGTTGGTGTTCTTCCTGCCGCTGCTGATCGCCAGCGGCGGCAACGCGGGCGCGCAGTCGGCCACGCTGATGGTGCGCGCACTGGCGACCGGCGACGTGGAGATGCGCGACTGGGCCAGCATGCTCGGGCGCGAACTGGTGGTGTCGACCCTGCTTGGCCTGACGATGGCGTTGGCGGTGAGCGCGATCGGCCTGTTCCGCGGCGGCCCGGCCATTGCGCTGGTGGTGGCCACGACGATGCTGCTGATCGTGCTGGTGGGCAGCGTTATGGGCATGTCGCTGCCGTTCCTGCTGAACCGCTTCAAGGCCGATCCGGCCTCGGCCAGTTCGCCGTTGATCACGTCGCTGGCGGATGGCGTGGGCATCCTGATCTATTTCGCGATCGCCACGGTGATGCTGGCGTGGCTG
>DATJBR010000275.1:0-4552 GCA_035515255.1 Lysobacter sp.
GCGTATTCCTGCACGTGCAGGAAGGTGCGCGGCGTGGCCTCGTCGGTTTCGTACACGTCGATCGCGGCGGAATACTCGGGCAAGTCGGCGTCGTAGGCACGGAAGCAGGTCACGCCTTCGCGCTGGCGCCAGGCCTTGAGCCTGCGCAGGTTCTTGCGCAGGCGGTTGGCGACCATCTGCGCACCGTCACTCAGCGCCGGCGCCGGCCCGCCCGGTTTTTTCCCGCGCTGCGGCGGGGCAATCGGATCGACGGTGATCAAGGTGCATTCGATCGCACCATTGAACAGCTGGTACTTCTTCAGCGCCCGCAGGCCGGTGGCATGGGCCAGCTCGGCATCGCCGCACAGCAGGCTGGCGCGCCAGTCCGGCACCGCCCGCTTGAGCGCGTCGCCCAGCGCGCGGTACAGCGCGGGATCCGCGGCCAGGCGCAGATCGTAGGGCGGGTTGCACACAACCAGGCCACCCGGCGGGCGCGACTTCTGCTTCGCACGCGACCAGGGGCTGGACTCGTCCGACTCCGACACCTCGTCAGGCAATTCGGACACTTCCGAAGCCTCGTCCTCAGAGAGCTGCCGCACCAACGGGATCGAGCCCAGCCGCAGCCCTTCGATGGCTGCAGCTTCCCAACGGATCACCCCGGCCAGTCCTGCCAGCACCTCGTTGTCCTGCGCGGCGCGGATCGCCTGCGGATCGTTGTCGCGGCCGAAGAACACCGGACGCAGCGCGGCACGGCCGGCGATCTCGCGCTGGCGGGCGTCATCACGCAGCTTCTGCCAGGCGGCCTCATCGAAACCCTTCCAGCGCGTTGGCGTGAAACCGCCGTGGCGCAACAGCCCGGGCGCAACGTCGGCGGCCATCAGCGCACCTTCGATCAACAGCGTGCCGCTGCCGCACATCGGATCGAGCAGACCGCCACCGTCGGCGTACACCTGCGGCCACTGCCCGCGCAGCAGGACGGCCGCGGCCAGGTTCTCCTTTAGCGGCGCCTCGCCTTGCTGCTGGCGCCAACCGCGCCGGTGCAGCGGGCCACCGCCCAGGTCGATCGAGACTATCGCGCGGCCCTTGCGCACCACCAGGTTCACGCGCAGGTCGGGAGTGTCGACATCGACGCTGGGGCGTACGCCGGTGGCGTCGCGCATCACGTCGACCACCGCGTCCTTGACCCGCTGGGCGGCGAAGCGGGCGTGGGTCAGGCCGGTGCCGGACACGTGCGCATCGACCGCGATGGTGTCGCCGTCCGCCAGGTGCTCCGGCCACGGCAACGCGGCGACACCGGCATACAGCGCCTGCTCGTCGGCGCATTCGAACTCGGCGATCGGCCACAGCACCCGGCTGGCCAGGCGCGACCACAGCACTGCGCGCTGGGCGTCGAGCGGGCTGCCTTCCACATTGACGCCGGCCATGGTCGCGGTGGCGCGACTGCAACCCAGCGCCAGCAACTCGTCGGCGAGCAGGTATTCCAACCCCTTGCCGCAGCTTGCGAAGAATTTCATCGATCCGCCCCTTCCGACAGCCGTGGCTGGGCGACGAGGGCCAGCAGTGCCCCGAATGCGTCCGCGCTGGCCTCGACATGGTCCGACAGGCGATGGCTGTCATCCACCAGCAGCAACCGCGCGCGACGTGCGCCCGCCCACGCCACCACCTGCGCCGCGGGAATCAGTTCGTCGTCCCAGCCATGGATGATGCCGGTCGGCACGTCGGCGGCGTCGATCGGGTGCGCGTCGCCCATCCGGATCGGCGGTGCCATCAGGAACAGGCCGGCGACCGGCACCTGCAGGGACGCAAGCCCGGAGATGTAGGCCCCGAGACTGGAACCGGCCAGCACCAGTGGGCCGCGTGCGGCAGCAGGCCGGGCCAGATCGATCAGCCGCTGCAGCCGTTGCGGCACGTCACCCAGGTCGCTGATATCGCGCCGGGCGTCCAGGTCGGTGTAATCGGGCCGTTCGCAGGACCAGCCGAGCCGTTCGGCAACATCGGCCAATGCGGTGACCTTGGTCGCGTCGGGGCCGCTTTCGAAGCCGTGGGAAAGAATGCAGTGTCCGCGCATGGGGTGTCCGGGTGGGAGGCGCGCGGCGGCGGGCGACGTGTGGCACACGCGCGCAGCGGCGGCTGGAGCTGAGACTGGGGCCCGCGATGCTAGCATCCGCGCCATGCCGACCGAGTCCGTTCCGCCGCCCGGGCCATCCCCCGCGCAGCTCGAAATCCACCTCGAACCGCTGCCTTATGAGGGCCGGCTGGAAACGCGGCATGCCGGCCAGATCGACCTGGTGGTGATCCACTGCACCGAACTGCCCGACCTGGCGATGGCGCGCAAGTACGGCGAGCAGGTGCTCTATCCCGATTCGGGCACCGGCAACAGCGGCCATTTCTATATCGACCGCGACGGCAGCGCGCACCGGTACGTCGACACCACCCGCGTCGCCAACCACACCCGCGGCTACAACCCGCGCTCGATCGGGATCGAGCTGGTCAATACCGGCAGGTATCCCCATTGGCTGGATTCCGGCCATCAGGCCATGACCGAGACCTACCCCGCCGCGCAGATCGACACGCTGATCGAGTTGTTGCGCCAGCTCGCCGCCCGGTACCCGTCGCTGCGATGGGTCGCCGGCCACGAGGATCTCGACACCACTCTGGTAGCATCCAGCAACGACCCCGACGTGCGGGTCGCACGCAAACGCGATCCCGGACCGGAGTTTCCCTGGGATCGGGTCATGGCCGCGATTCCACTGCAACGCCTGCGTCCCTGAACGCCACGCAGCGCCGCCCGATCCGGTCACCGTCGCCGGCTATAATCGCCGGTTCCCCGCACCGGCCCGCCTGCATGACGCCTCCCGTTTCCGAGCTGATCGACCTGCTCTCGCTGGAGCGCCTCGAGGATGACCTGTTCCGCGGCCAGAGCCGCGACATCGGCACCAAGTACGTGTTCGGCGGACAGGTGCTCGGCCAAGCATTGTCGGCGGCGCGTGCGACCCTGAAGCACCAGCGCGGCGCGCATTCGCTGCATGCCTACTTCCTGCGCGCGGGCGACATCAACGCGCCGATCGTCTACCAGATCGACCGCACCCGTGATGGCGGCAGCTTCTCGGTGCGCCGGGTCACCGCGATCCAGCACGGGCAGGTGATCTTCTTCATGGCCGCCTCGTTCCAGGACGCGGAGCCGGGCGCGGAGCACCAGGTGACGATGCCGGTGGTACCGATGCCGGAAGACATCGAGCCTTCGCCCGCCGTGCCGGAAAAGGTGCTGGCGACATTGCCCGACAAGATCCAGCGCTGGCTGTCGCGCGAGGGGCCGTTCGAGTTCCGCCATGTCTACCCGCGCGACGAGCTCAACCCGCCCAAGCGTCCGCCCCAGCAGCAGGTCTGGTTCCGCCTCACCGAACGCGTCGGTGACGCGCCCGAGCTGCATCAGGCGCTGCTCGCCTACGCGTCCGACTTCCAGCTGCTGGGCACCGCGACCTTTCCACACGGGATCAGCTACTACCAGCCCAACGTGCAGATGGCCTCGCTCGACCATGCGTTGTGGTTCCATCGCCCGTTCCGCGCCGACGAGTGGCTGCTGTATTCGATCGACAGCCCCAGCGCGCAGAACTCGCGCGGCCTGGCCCGCGGCCAGATCTTCGATCGCAACGGCCGGCTGGTGGCCAGTACCGCCCAGGAAGGCCTGATCCGGGTCGTCCCCGACGCCGAAGCCGTCGCCCACGTGCCGGCCAAGGCGTGATGGCAGCCTGATGCGCAAGGTCTTCAGCAGCCGCCGGCTGGAAAACACCGAAGGCGTGGCCACGTTGCTGCGCGAGGCCGGCATCGAGGTGCGCATCATCAACGGCCGTTCCTACAAGGGAAACCGCCGCGGCACCTTCAGCTACTCCGATCCCGCCGCGCCGATGTCCGAGGTCTGGGTGGTGCGCTCCGACCAGCAACGCCAGGCGCGCGAACTGCTGCGCGAGGCCGGGTTGATCGACACCACCCGTCCCGGTGGCGGCTACACCTTCCGCAGCACCACCGAACTGGCCGAAGCCAAGTCACCCGCCCGAAAGCGCCTGCTGCGGATCAAGCTGGGGCTGCTCGGCGTGATCGGCGCGGTGGTCGTTGCCGGTGCCGTTCATACGTTGAACCAGCCGCCGCCCGTCGCCACGGTGACGACCGAAGCGGAGCTGGCCTCGCCCCCCTTCGACGGATCGATTGCCGCGACCCTTCCGGCGGTCGCACGCGCCGCGTTCGCCAGCGAACTGGGCCAGGTCGACACCCCATTCGCCTGTCTGGGAATCGATGGCGGCGATGCGCCGCCCGCCATGATCGCCGCGCTGTCGGAGCGCGTGCCTGGCTTGAAGCTGGTGCCCGCATCCGCCTGCGTCGAGATCGCCGACGAGGATCGCGGCAGCTACGAGCGCGCGTCGGGTCAACCGGCGATGATCGTCGACGTGCGGGTATTCCGGCCGTCCGCGCCGGATCACGCGACGGTCGAGATCAACGCCTACCACCACCGCGGCTGGGCCAGTTACAAGACCCTGGAGGTCGCGCGCCGCGATGGCCGATGGCAGGTCGTGCAGGT
>DATJBR010000276.1:0-2276 GCA_035515255.1 Lysobacter sp.
ATCCTGGTCAGCAACACCTGCAACCGGATGAGCGGGGGCTACCGGATCGTCGATGGCGCGCTGCAGGTCGACCGGATGGCGCAGACGATGATGGCCTGCGTCGACCCGTCGCTGGCCGCGCTGGATGCCGCCGTCGGCGAGCGCCTGCAGGGCAGTGCCAAACTAGACGTGACCTCCGGCGACGACACGCCGCGCCTGGCGCTGGTCACCGCCGCCGGCGACACCCTCGCCTTTACCGGTGAGCCCACCGCCGAGACGCGCTACGGAAGCGAAGGCAAGCAGGTCTTCATGGAAGTGGCCGCCCGGACCGCGCCGTGCCACCACCCGCTGATCCCGGACAAATCCTGCCTGCAGGTGCGCGAGCGGACCTACGGCGACAACGGCGTGGTCACCAGCACGCCCGGCGAATGGCAGCCGCTGTACCAGGACATCGAGGGCTACACCCACCAGCCCGGCGTGCGCAACGTGCTGCGCCTGAAGCAATACACCATCGCCAATCCGCCCGCCGACGGCCCGTCGGTCGCCTATGTGCTGGACATGGTGGTCGAGTCGGAACAGGTCGCTCCCTGACCTGGATCTCGAATCGCGCATTGCGCCTTCCGATAAACGAAAACAGCCGGGTTGATCGCCCGGCTGTTTTTCATTGTGGATTCCGGGCCGGGATTGCCACCGCCGCCCCGGCCAGGTCAGCCCGGACTTACCGCGCTTCGGCCACTTCAATGCCGTCCATGCCCGCCGACAGCGTCTTGGCGTCGCCGCCCTGGGCCAGCTTGATGCGCAGGCGCACCTCGTTCTGCGAGTCGGCATAACGCAGCGCGTCCTCGTAGGTGATCTCGCCTGCCTGGTACAGCTCGAACAGCGCCTGGTCGAAGGTGCGCATGCCCAACTGCACCGACTCCTTCATCACTTCCTTGAGCTTGTGGATCTCGCCGTCGCGGATGTAGTCCTGTACCAATGGCGTGCCGAGCAGAATCTCCATCGCCACCCGCCTGCTCTTGCCGTCCGGGGTCGGGATCAGCTGCTGGGCGACCACGCCCTTGAGGTTCAGCGACAGGTCCATCAGCAACTGGCCGCGCCGGTCCTCGGGGAAGAAGTTGATGATGCGGTCCATCGCCTGGTTGGCGTTGTTGGCGTGCAGCGTGCACAGCACCAGGTGGCCGGTTTCGGCAAACGCGATCGCGTGGTCCATGCCCTCGCGGGTGCGCACCTCGCCGATCATGATCACGTCGGGCGCCTGGCGCAGGGTGTTCTTGAGCGCGTTCTCCCAGCTGTCGGTGTCGATGCCGACCTCGCGCTGGGTGATGATGCAGCCCTCGTGCTTGTGCACGAACTCGATCGGATCCTCGATGGTGATGATGTGGCCGGTCGAGTTCTGGTTGCGGTAGCCGATCATCGCCGCCAGCGAGGTCGACTTGCCGGTGCCGGTCGCGCCCACGAACAGGATGATGCCGCGCTTGGTCATCGACAGGGTCTTGATCACCGGCGGCAGGCTGAGCTCGTCGATGGTCGGGATCTTGCTCTCGATCCGGCGCAGCACCATGCCGACCTGGTTGCGCTGGTAGAAGCAACTCACGCGGAACCGGCCGACGCCGGCCAGACCGATCGCGAAGTTGGCCTCGTGGGTCTTCTCGAACTCCTCACGCTGCATCGGGTTCATCACGTTGAGCACCAGATCACGGCTCTGCTGCGGCGTGAGCGGGTTCTGCGTGATCGGCTGCAGGGTCCCGTTGACCTTCATCGACGGCGGCATGCCGGCGGTGATGAACAGGTCGGACGCCTTCTGGTGCGACATCAGCTTGAGGAACGAGGTGAAGTCGATGCTTTCTGCGGTGCTCATTGCGGTATTCCCCTTGCCACCGGGCCCGATGCCCGCCGGCGTGCTTCAGTAAGGCTACTTCGGTGAGGCATGCCCGGCGCATGCCCCGCAAAACAGTCGATCAGTCGAACAGACGCTTGTCCTTGGCGTACTCGCGGGCCTGCGGGCGCAGGATCAGGCCGCGCTTCACCAGGTCCTGCAGGTGCTGGTCCAGGGTCATCATTCCGGAGTTCTGGCCGGTCTGGATCGCCGAATACATCTGCGCGACCTTGTCCTCGCGGATCAGGTTGCGGATGGCCGGGGTGCCGACCATGATTTCCCAGGCCGCGGTACGGCCGCCGCCGACCTTCTTCAGCAGCGCCTGCGAGATCACCGCGCGCAGCGACTCCGACAGCATCGAGCGCACCATAGGCTTCTCGCCGGCGGGGAACACGTCGATGATGCGATCCACGGTCTTGGC
>DATJBR010000277.1:0-13125 GCA_035515255.1 Lysobacter sp.
CCGTATTCCAGCGCGCGCACGAAGTCGGCGTCGAAGTGCATGGCCTCGTCGTCGCCGGCATCCTTGTCGGCCACCTGGGCCATGAAGCGCTCGGCCTGGTCTTCCGCGTCATTCAGCTCGGAGTAGGCATTGGCGATTTCGCGTCCGCCGATGAACAGCTCGAAGCGGTCGGTGACGCTCGGGTCGTCGTCGTTGCGACGGGCCAGCGGCGAGACCTCGAACGGGTACTGGGTAATGAAGTGCGGCTGCTCCAGCTTGTGCTCGACCAACTCTTCGAAAATCATCACCTGCAGCTTGCCCAGGCCTTCGAAGCCGAGCACCTTGGCGCCGGCCTTCTTGGCGATGGCGCGGGCGGTGTCGAGGTCCTTGAGGTCGGCGGCGCTGATCTCCGGGTTGTACTTGAGGATCGAGTCGAACACCGACAGGCGCGCAAAGGGTTCGCCGAAGTGGAACAGCTTGTCGCCGTAGGGCACGTCGGTGCTGCCCAGCACCGCCAGGGCCAGTTCGCGGAACAGTTCCTCGGTGAGATCCATGTTGTCTTCGTAGTCGGCGTAGGCCTGGTAGAACTCGAGCATGGTGAACTCGGGGTTGTGCCGGGTCGACACGCCCTCGTTGCGGAAGTTGCGGTTGATCTCGTACACCCGCTCCAGCCCGCCGACCACCAGCCGCTTGAGGTACAGCTCCGGGGCGACACGCAGATACAGGTCCAGGTCCAGCGCGTTGTGATGGGTCGTGAACGGCTTGGCCGTGGCGCCACCGGGGATGTAATGCATCATCGGCGTCTCGACCTCGAGAAAACGCCGGGTGTCGAGCCACTCGCGCATCGCGCGGATGATCTTGCTGCGCTTGACGAACACCTCGCGCGCTTCCGGCGAGACGATCAGGTCGACGTAGCGCTGGCGATAACGCTGCTCGACATCGGCCAGGCCATGGAACTTGTCGGGCAGCGGGCGCAATGATTTTGTGAGCAGGCGCAACTGGTCGACCTTGACCGACAGCTCGCCGGTACGGGTGCGGGTCAGCACGCCCTGCGCGCCGACGATGTCGCCGACGTCCCAGCCCTTGAACGCGGCGTAGGTCCCGCCCAGCGCATTGGCCTGCAGGAACAGCTGCAGGCGGCCGGACTCGTCCTGGATCTGCACGAAGCTGGCCTTGCCCATCACCCGCTTGAGCAACAGGCGGCCGGCAACGGCAACACGATGGCCCCTGGTCTCCAGCGCTTCGGCCGTCCATGTCTCCACATCGGCGTAATCCGCCTGCAGGTCGCCGGCGTAGTGGTCGCGACGGAAGTCGTTCGGGAACGCAATCCCCTCGCCACGCAATGCCGTCAGTTTCGCGCGACGCTCGGCGATGAGCCTGTTTTCGTCCAACTTGTTCTCGTCCGGTCGGTTGTCGTCGGACTGGTGGCTTCCATCGCGCGGCGGTGCAGTGTCGGTCATGGTCATTTCATTTGCAGATTAGGAGGCTTGCAGGAGCGGTGCGCGGAAGGAACAACTACTTCGCATCGGAGCGCTTGGCGCCCACTTCCAGGCCGGCTTTCAGGCTGGCGGACACGAACTCGTCCAGGTCGCCGTCGAGTACGTTCTGGGTGTCGCTGCGCTCGATGCCGGTACGCAGGTCCTTGATCCGGCTCTGGTCGAGCACGTAGTTGCGGATCTGGCTGCCCCAGCCGATGTCGGACTTGGTCGCCTCCACCGCATCACGGACCGCATTGCGCTTCTGGATTTCCAGCTCATACAGCTTGCCCGCCAGCATCTTCATCGCACGGTCGCGGTTGGCGTGCTGGCTGCGTTCGGTCTGGCAGGCCACCACCGTGCCGGTGGGCACGTGGGTGATGCGCACCGCCGACTCGGTCTTGTTGACGTGCTGGCCGCCGGCACCGGACGAACGGTAGACGTCGGTCTTCAGGTCCGCCGGGTTGATATCGACCTCGATGTTGTCGTCGATCTCCGGCGCCACGAACACCGAGGTGAAGCTGGTGTGGCGACGGTTATCGGAATCGAACGGCGACTTGCGCACCAGCCGATGCACGCCGGTCTCGGTCTTCAGCCAGCCGTAGGCGAAGTCGCCCTCGACCCGGAACGTGGCCGATTTCACCCCGGCCACATCACCGCCGCTGACTTCCATCAGCTCGGCCTTCCAGCCGCGCGACTCGGCCCAGCGCAGGTACATGCGCAGCAGGATCTCGGCCCAGTCCTGCGCCTCGGTACCGCCGGCCCCGGCCTGGATGTCGACGAACGCCGCGGCGTTGTCCATCTCGCCGGAGAACATGCGCTGGAACTCCAGTTCGTCGACGGCCTTGGCGTATGTCTCGACGTCATCGATCACCGCCTGCGCGGTGTCGTCGTCGCCTTCCATCTCGGCCAGTTCCAGCAGCTCTTCCGCCCCTGTCACGCTCTCGGTCAGGCTGCGGATGCCGGTGACAACCTTGTCCAGCGACGAGCGCTCACGACCCAGCGACTGGGCGCGCTCCGCATCGTTCCAGACATCGGGGCTTTCCAGCTCCCGGTTTACTTCTTCCAGACGCTCGACCTTGGTGTCGAAGTCAAAGGTACCCCCTGAGCGCATCCAGCCGATCCTTGAGATCGGCGATGCGCTCGTGGACGGGATTCAGTTCGATCATGTCCGTGATTTCATTGCAAATGATGACCGCCGATTCTAGCAGGCGTGGGCTAGCAGGCGCGGGCCCGGTCGATGTCCGGGATCTCGCCGATCGGGTCCTGCCATCAAGCCGCTGTCTTGAAGTCGATCCCGCCCGATCTACCGGCCACGCACTGGCGCAGGAATACATGGCGACAAGGCTTCAGGCATCCTGTCGTTCGGCCTCAAACGCCCGGCTGGCAGCGACCCGTGTGCCGCCGGAGTGCGGGCACGGAATCGGGACCAGGTGCCGGTGATCCACCCGCTGTCGATGGATCGACGATTACGCTTTCCCACCCACGACAGGCACCCGATGAATCTTCCCCCCGAATTCAAGGCGGCGGCCCGTACGCTCGCCACCGATGGCTGGTGCGTACTGGGTAACCTGATGCTCCCCGCGCAAACGCAGGCGCTGGCTGATGAATGCGCCGCCATGCACGACGCCAACGCGCTGCAGCCGGCACGAACCGGTGCCAGCCGCACGGCCTCGTTGCTGCGCGGCGACAGCACCCACTGGTTTTCGACCGGCACGATGAGCGCACCCCAACAGGTGTTTACCGATCGCATCGACGCACTGCGGATCGCACTGAACCACAAACTGATGCTCGGCCTGGTCGATTGCGAATCGCACTACGCGGTGTACCGGCCGGGCGCCGGCTACATGCGCCATCTCGACCGCCTGCACGGCGACGATGCCCGTGTGTTGTCGACGGTGTATTACCTCAACGAGGCGTGGCTCGAGGCCGACGGCGGCGCGCTGCGGCTGTATCTCGACAACGGCTCGCACCATGACATCTATCCGCAGGCCGGCAAGCTGCTGCTGTTTCTGTCGGCGCAGTTCGAGCATGAGGTGCTGCCGGCCACGCGCAACCGTCTGAGCATCGCCTGCTGGATGCGTCAGCAGGCGATGGCAGCGATCCGTTGAATCCGTACCCGTCACCCACCGAACGCGCCGCAATGTCGCCGTCAGCGGAACCGGTCATGCCGAAATCGCGGATGAAACCGCAATGACCACCATAAGCCGCAGGGTCACGCTCGACGTTGGACGGCAGTCCAAAACTGGCAGCTGGGCGTGTTGCCACTCGAACGGTCAGGTCGCGACAGCCGGATCAAGCCGCTCCCTGAGTGCCTGACGATAGCGACGACTGCATGGCAGCGGCGGGCCGTGTTTGAGATGCACCCGGGCATCCCCGCTGTCCAGCGGTTCGATCGAGTCGATCCGGTCGAGATTGACGATGTAACTGCGGTGGATCCGCACAAACCGGGCGGGGTCCAGCCTCGACTCGATGCCGGCGATGGTGCTTCGCAGCGGATAGTCGCGTCCGTCCAGGTGCAGGTTCACGTAGTTGCCCGATGCCTGCAGCCATTCCACATCGGTTGCAGCGATCAGGAACTCCCGGCCGAGCGTGCGCACGAGGAATCGCTCGGGCCGGTCGACCGGTTCGACCGCAACGCCGTTGTCGAGCTCGTCCAGCACCGGCTGCCACCAGTCCAGCGGCATCCCCAGCCGCTGATGATCGGCCCATTTTGCATAGCTGCCACCGAGTGCGCTGAGACCGCAACTCACGACCGACGCTGGTCATCGCATCGACGATCGCCGGATGTCTGGTGCTGCACGAGTTCGCGATCCGACGCACGGCCCTGTTGCAGCCACTGTTCGGCCTCAAACGGCGACCGTCAGGGTTCAAGCGGCTTCGCGATGCACCACGACCAGCTGGATAGCGTCGCCGCCGCGATAGTCGTCGGCTTCCAGCCGATAGGCGATGCGGACCCGCGCAGGCGGTTCCTGCCCGGTCCAGCCGCCGAACTCGATGGCATTCAGGCGCGTCGCGCCGTGGCCGAGTTCGAGTTTCAGGTGACGCTCGCCGACCACGCGCCAGCGCAGGACGTCGAATTCGCCATCGAACTGAGGCTCCGGGAAGCCCTGCCCCCACGGCCCGCCATCGCGCAATGCGTCCGCACTGCGACGGGTGAACTCGTCGCCCGCCAGTTCGCCGTCGCTGAGGATCTCGGCTTGCAGCAGATCTTCGCCCAGCGTGGCAGCGACGCATTCGCGGAACGCCTGCGCGAAGGCCTCCATCGAATCGGCGTGCAGTGACAAACCGGCCGCCATGGCGTGACCGCCAAAGCGTTCGATCAAGCCCGGATGCCGCGCATTGACCATCGCCAGGGCATCACGGATATGGAAGCCGGGAATCGATCGCGCCGAGCCGCGCAGCATGTCACCGCCCGCCTCGGCCGGGGCGAACGCGATTGCCGGGCGATGCAGGCGCTCCTTCATTTTCGACGCGACCAGCCCGACCACGCCCGGGTGCCAGTCAGGATCGAACAGACAGACTGCGAGCGGCGCGCTCGCGGCATCCAGCACCACCTTGGCGAACGCGGCCTCCGCTTCTTCGGTCATCTGCTGCTGGACGGCGCGACGCTCGGTATTGATCCGGTTGAGTGTGTCGGCGATCTCACGCGCCTGACCCATGTCGTCGGTCAGCAGGCATTCGATGCCCAGCGCCATGTCTTCCAGGCGGCCGGCGGCATTCAGCCGCGGCGCGATTGCGAAACCGATATCGCTCGCGCTTAGCCGGGCCGGGTCGCGCTGGGCGACGTCGATCAGCGCGCGCAGACCGGGACAGCCCTGCCCCGCGCGCAGGCGACGCAGGCCCGCGGCGACCAGGGCGCGGTTGTTGGCATCCAGCGGCACTAGGTCGGCGACCGTGCCGACCGCGACCAGATCGAGCAACCGGGTCAGGTCGGGGCCTTTTCCGTCCACGCCGACATCAAGCTTGCCGGCATCGCGCAGCCGTCGGCGCAGCGCGAGCAGCACGTAGAACATCACACCGACGCCGGCCAGCATCTTGCTCGGGAATCGGTCGCCGGGCTGGTTGGGGTCGACGATGGCATCGGCCGGCGGAAGCGTGTCCCCGGGCAGATGATGGTCGGTCACCAGCACTTGCCACCCCAGCGCCTTGGCGGCGGTGATGCCGGCGTGGCAGGCGATGCCGTGGTCGACGGTAACCAGCAGGGTCTCCCCCGGACCTGATCCGGGGCTAGGCTCCATGGCCGCCAGCTCGGCCACCAGCGCGGGCGACAGGCCGTAGCCGTGGATCATCCGGTTGGGCACGGCGTGGGAGACGCGACGGGCGCCCAGCATCCGCAGGCCGCGCACCGCAACGGCGCAGGCGGTGGCGCCATCGCAATCGAAGTCGCCCACCACCAGGATGTGGCGGTCGTTCGCGATCGCGTCGGCCAGCAGCGCGGTTGCCGCGTCCAGTCCGGACAGCGTGTCGGGCGACAGCAGGTTCGCCAGCTTCGGGCGCGCCTGCTCGATGACTGTCGCGCCGCGGGCACTGTAGATGCGTTGCAGCAGCGGTGGGATCTGGGCGGGCCACGGGCCGGATTCCACCGCAATACGCCGACGCAGCTTGCCGTCGGGCTTCACTCCGACACGGCCGTTTGGGGGCTTACGAATGAATGCCAGGAACGACGCCAGAATCGCCAGCGCTGCGTACGCGTCAGCGAGAGCTGGAGGCCATCGGCGAAAACAATCGTGGCACGCGCCAGCCGGCCGGCCTGGAGTTCCGCCAATACCGGCAACCACCAGTCGCGATCGAAAACGGCCAGGTCACGCAGATGGCGCAGGTCGAACAGCTGCCCACCCTCACCCACCTGCCAACGCGGCGGCAACGGCCCGCTGTGGGCACCGGCGGACGCTGCAAAGGCGATCAGGGTTTCGTCGTCACTGAACAGGCTTTGGTGGGACGTGCGGACAGAGTCCGGCACGCGGCCCGCACCCCAGAACCACAACGAGTTGACCGGCGCCAACCCGGCCGTCGCACGCTCGGTGTTGCGCGGGTGGTTGTGCAGGACCACCTGCGCCTCGCTCAGCAGTGCGCGCCAACGGCGGCCTTCCGGGCCTTCAGGCAGCTGGTCGAACAGATCCGCACCCAGCGCCTGATCCAGCGAGGCCATCACCGGCAACGTCGCTCCAACCGGCAGCTGCAGGTACCAGCGGCTCGGGTGCGGCGCGTCGATGGGAAAGCCCATATCGCCAAACAGCGGTTTCAGTGCCGGCAGGAACGCGGCACTGTCCGCGTCGGTCAGCGACAAGGCCTTCCCATGCGACAGCAGGCGGGCGCCGTTGATATCGGGCTGGATGTAGACCGGATCGGCGCGCAACCAGGCCGCCCCTTGCGCATCGCCGGCATCGCGCTGGCGGGTCACCGCAGCGACCGGCCAGCCGCGTGGCAGGATCTCGAACTGGCGCTCCACCGGATCGCCTGCCACCCGCGCACTGTCGGCCCGCCCGAACCAGCGGCCGGCTGACTCCGACAGGCGTTGCCCGCCAAACCGGCTGCGTGCGGGCAGCAGCAACGTGACCGTGTTCGCCGTCATCCTCAGACGACGTAGCGGACGGCGACGATGTCGTACTCACGGGTGCCGCCGGGGGCGTCGATGGTGATGCTGTCGCCTTCGTGGCGGCCGATCAGGGCGCGCGCGACCGGCGAGGAAATCGCGATCAGGCCCAGCTTGATGTCCGCTTCCAGGTCGCCAACGATCTGGTAGGTCCGCTCTTCGTCGCTGTCGGTATCGACCAGATCGACGGTCGCGCCGAACACGATCCGGCTGCCGGCATTGAGGGCGGCGATATCGATGATCTGGGAATTCGACAGCTCGCCTTCGAGCTGCTTGATGCGGCCTTCGATGAAACCCTGCTGTTCGCGGGCGGCATGGTACTCGGCGTTTTCCTTCAGGTCGCCGTGCTCGCGGGCCTCGGCGATGGCATGGATCACAGCCGGGCGCTGGACGGACTTGAGCTCTTCCAGTTCGGCGCGCAGACGCTGCGCACCCTTGGAGGTGATGGGGGCTTGCATGGGTGTTCGATCCTCTGGCCGGCGCAGGGCCGGCACTGTGTTTTCCGACAGCATGTTTCCGACAGCCGATTGTGCCCGGGTCGGTCAGGGCAAAGCTAGGCGGTGGTGTTGACCGTGGCGTGCAGTTCCTGCAGCGACCAGACCGGGCCGGTGTCGCGGTAATCGAGCGACAACAGCAGGGCGCGGGCACCGGAGATCGTCGTCGAATAGGTCACCCGCTGCTGCAGGGCCTCGCGACGGATCGAGAACGAATCGGAGATTGCCTGACGACCTTCGGTGGTATTCACGATGTAGACGATTTCGCCGTTCTTGATCAGGTCGACGATGTGCGGGCGGCCTTCGTTCACCTTGTTGACCAATTGGCAGTCCAGGCCCTGCTCGCGCAGGAATCTGGCCGTACCGCCGGTGGCCACCAGCGAATAGCCGCGCCGGACGAGTTCCTGCGCCACCGGCAGCACACGCTGCTTGTCCGGATCGCGCACGGAGACGAAGACCTTGCCGCCGGCCGGCAGCTTGGCGATGCTGGCCGCCTCCTGCGCACGCGCCATCGCCGCACCAAAGTTGCGGCCGACGCCCATGACCTCGCCGGTGGAGCGCATTTCCGGCCCGAGGATCGGATCGACGCCTTGGAACTTGGCGAACGGGAAGATCGCTTCCTTGACCGAGTAGTAGTCGGGAATGATCTCGCTGGTCGCGCCCTGCTCGGCCAGCGTCTTGCCGGCCATGCAGCGCGCGGCGATCTTCGCCAGCGGAATGCCGATGGCCTTGGACACGAACGGCACCGTGCGCGAGGCCCGCGGATTGACTTCCAGCAGGTAGATCGTGTCCTCGCCGGCCTCGTCGGTCTGCACCGCGAACTGGGTGTTCATCAGGCCGACCACGTTGAGCGCCTTCGCCAGTGCCACCACCTGCTCGCGCAGGCGCGCCTGGGTGTCGGCCGACAGCGAATACGGCGGCAGCGAACACGAGGAATCGCCCGAATGCACGCCGGCTTCCTCGATGTGCTCCATCACGCCGCCAATCAGCACGTTGCCGTCCTTGTCGGCAATGATGTCCACGTCGACCTCGATCGCGTTGTCGAGGAAGCGGTCCAGCAATACCGGCGACTTCTCCGACACGCGTACCGCGTCGCGGATGTAGCGCGCCAGGTCGGCATCGGAATGCACCACTTCCATCGCCCGGCCGCCCAGCACGTAGCTGGGACGGACCACCAGCGGATAGCCGACCTCGCCTGCCAGCAGCAGGGCCTCTTCGGAATTGCGGGCGATCCGATTGGGCGGCTGTTTCAGACCGAGCTTGTCGACCAGCTGCTGGAACCGCTCGCGGTCCTCAGCCAGGTCAATGCTGTCCGGGCTGGTGCCGATGATCGGCACGCCGGCGGCCTGCAAGGCCTCGGCCAGTTTCAGCGGGGTCTGGCCGCCGTACTGGACGATCACGCCCTTGGGTTTTTCCAGATCGCAGATCTCCAGCACGTCTTCCAACGTCAGCGGCTCGAAGTACAACCGGTCGGAGGTGTCGTAATCGGTCGACACGGTCTCCGGGTTGCAGTTGACCATGATGGTCTCGAAGCCGTCCGCACGCAGCGCCAGCGCGGCGTGCACGCAGCAGTAGTCGAACTCGATGCCCTGCCCGATCCGGTTCGGACCACCGCCGAGCACGATGATCTTGTTGCGGTCGGAGGGATTGGATTCGCACTCGTCCTCGTAGGTCGAATACATGTACGCGGTGGTGGTGGCGAACTCGGCCGCGCACGAGTCCACACGCTTGTACACCGGACGCACGCCAAACGCGCGGCGCAGCGTACGCACCGCGGTCTCGTCGGTACCGGTCAGCTGGGCCAGCCGCGCGTCGGAGAAACCCATGCGCTTGAGCGCGCGCATGCGGTTGGCATCCAGCGCGGCCAGGCCGGCGTCGGCAACGTGTTTTTCCGCGGCGATGATCTCTTCCATCTGATCGAGGAACCACGGGTCGACGAACGACAGCGCGTTCACCTCTTCTACGCTCATGCCGGCGCGGAACGCATCGCCGATGTGGAACACGCGGTCTGGACCCGGCTCCTTGAGCTCGCGGCGGACGGTGGCAAGACCTTCTTCGCTGGTGAGATCAACCCCGGTAGGGTCCAAGCCGACCTTCCCGGTCTCCAGTCCACGCAGCGCCTTCTGCAGCGATTCCTGGAAGGTGCGGCCCATTGCCATCACCTCGCCCACCGACTTCATCTGGGTGGTCAGGCGCGAATCGGCCTGCGGGAACTTCTCGAATGCAAACCGCGGAATCTTGGTGACGACGTAATCGATCGACGGCTCGAAGGACGCCGGGGTCGCGCCGCCGGTGATGTCGTTGCGCAACTCGTCCAGCGTGTAGCCGACCGCGAGCTTGGCCGCGATCTTGGCGATCGGGAAGCCGGTCGCCTTGGACGCCAGCGCCGAGGAACGCGACACGCGCGGGTTCATCTCGATCACCACCACGCGGCCGGTCTCGGCGTTGATGCCGAACTGCACGTTGGAGCCGCCGGTGTCGACGCCGATCTTGCGCAGCACCGCGATGGAGGCATCGCGCAGGCGCTGGTATTCCTTGTCAGTCAGGGTCTGCGCCGGGGCGACGGTGATCGAGTCGCCGGTGTGCACGCCCATCGCATCGAAGTTCTCGATCGAACAGACGATGATGCAGTTGTCCGCGGTGTCGCGGACCACCTCCATCTCGAACTCCTTCCAGCCCAGCACCGACTCCTCGACCAGCACCTCGTTGGTCGGCGACAGCTCCAGACCGCGCTTGACGATCTCCTCGAACTCTTCCTTGTTGTAGGCGATGCCGCCACCGCTGCCGCCCAGGGTGAAGGACGGGCGGATGATGGTCGGGTAGCCGACCGTCGCCTGGATCTCGACCGCCTGTTCGAAGGTCTTGGCCACCGCGGCCTTCGGGCATTCCAGACCGATCTCGGCCATCGCCACGCGGAACAGCTCGCGGTCCTCGGCCATCATGATCGCGTCGCGCTTGGCGCCGATCAGCTCGACGTTGTACTTCTCCAGCACGCCGTGGTCGGCCAGGTCGAGTGCGCAGTTCAGTGCGGTCTGGCCGCCCATCGTCGGCAGCAGCGCGTCGGGGCGTTCCTTGGCGATGATCTTCTCGACCGTCTGCCAGTTGATCGGCTCGATGTAGACCGCGTCGGCCATTTCCGGGTCGGTCATGATCGTGGCCGGGTTGCTGTTGACCAGCACCACCCGGTAGCCCTCGTCACGCAACGCTTTGCAAGCTTGCGCCCCGGAGTAGTCGAACTCGCAGGCCTGGCCGATCACGATCGGGCCGGCGCCGATGATCAGGACGGTCTTGATGTCGGTGCGCTTTGGCATGTCAGTTGCTCTCCATCAGCGCAACAAAACGATCAAACAACGGGGAAACGTCCTGCGGTCCCGGACTGGCTTCGGGATGGCCCTGGAAGCCGAACACCGGTGCGCCGGGGAACTCGATGCCCTGGTTGGAGCCGTCGAACAACGAGCGGTGGGTGATGCGCACGTGGGCCGGCAGGGTGGCCTCGTCGATTGCAAAACCGTGGTTCTGGCTGGTGATCATCACCCGGCCGCCCCCGCCGGCACCCGCAGCCAACTCCTGCACCGGATGGTTGGCACCGTGGTGGCCGAATTTCATCTTCATGGTCTTCGCGCCACTGGCCAGGCCGAGCAACTGGTGGCCCAGGCAGATGCCGAACATCGGGATCCGACGGTCGATGAACTCGCGGATCGCCGCGACCGCGTAGTCGCAGGGCTCCGGGTCGCCGGGGCCGTTGGACAGGAAAATGCCGTCGGGCTGGAGTGCAAGCACCTCGGCCGCCGGGGTCTGGGCGGGGACCACGGTCACCCGGCAGCCACGCTCGGCCAGCATCCGCAGGATGTTGCGCTTGACGCCGAAGTCATACGCGACCACATGGAAGCGGCCGTCCGTCTGCGCAAACAGGTTGCTGTCCAGATCCAGCTGGCCGGCAGTCCATTCGTAGCGCTCGCGCGTGCTGACTTCCTTCGCCAGGTCCATGCCCTTCAGGCCCGGGAACTTGCGCGCTGCCTCGACGGCCTTGTCGGCATCGATACCTTGGCCAGCCATCAACGCACCGCTCTGGGCACCGTGGCTGCTCAGCAGGCGGGTCAGCTTGCGGGTGTCGATATCGGCAATGGCAACCACGCCGTTTTTCGCCAGCCATTCAGGCAGCGCCACCTGGTTGCGCCAGCTGCTCGGTCGGCGCGGCACGTTGCGCACGATCAGGCCAGCGGCCCAGACACGGCCGGATTCATCATCCTGGTCGTTGATGCCGGTGTTGCCGATATGCGGATAGGTCAGGGTCACCAGTTGTCGGGCGTAGGACGGGTCGGTCAGGACTTCCTGATAACCGGTCATCGCGGTGTTGAACACCACTTCGCCGACCGACAGGCCGGGTGCGCCTACGGAAATGCCCTCGAAGAGGGTGCCGTCTTCGAGGGCAAGGATTGCGGGTTGGGTCACGGAGGGGATCGCCTTGGCTGCCAGGGGATGCTGAGTCCATCGAGCGCAGCGCTGGCCGGAATGCAGGCTGCAGCAAAGCGCGGACGCGGTGGTGTACCGGTCCGACAAATGGGGTTCAGGCGAACGGGGATTCTAGCGATGAAGGCCGGCCAGCGCCAGCTTTGCGTGCACCCGGGATATCAGGAAGCTGTCGGAAGCCCGGCAACCGGCCCGCCTACAACAGCATGTCGCGCAGCCGATACCGCCCCGGCTCCTGCCCCGCCAGCCAGGCGGCGGCGTGCAGCGCGCCGCGGGCGAAGACATCGCGGCTGGTCGCACGATGGATCAGTTCGATCCGCTCGCCGGGACCGGTGAACTGAACCGTGTGTTCGCCGACGATATCGCCGGCGCGCAGAGAGGCGTAACGCGGCTGCGCACCGCCCTGCTCCGCGCGTGCACCCAATGCCAGGGCCGTGCCCGACGGGGCATCCAGCTTGTGCTTGTGGTGGGACTCGACGATGTCGCAATCCCAGGCCCGCAGCACCGTGGCGGCGCGTTCGACCAGATCGCTCAATACCGTGACGCCCAGGCTGAAATTGGCGGCCAGCAGCACCGGAATCCTGCTGGCCGCCGCATCCAGTGCGAGCTGTTGCGACGCATCCAGTCCGGTCGTGCCCGACACCAACGGCACACCACGCTCGACACACAGGGCCAATACCGCATCCAGGCCGGCAGGCAGGCTGAAGTCGATGGCGACATCGAATGCGGGCACTCCGTGCAACTCCGACAACGCGAAGTACGGCAACCCGTCGATCACCCGTTGTGCCGGCTTGCTGCGCGACACGGCAGCAACCACCTGCAGATCGTCGCGCTCGGATGCCAGACGCAGCAAGGCCTGACCCATCCGGCCGGAGGCACCGTGGATGAGGATGCGTACTGATGATTTCATCCGGAGAGGCTAGCCGGCGGCAAGCAGGCCGACAAGCGCCATGCTCGGATCCGGATCAAAATCAGGGGGACGTCATTCGATCCCAGAAGCCCTTCACGCCATCCATGAAAGTCGAGGAACGCGGCGAGTGCCGGCGTGCTTCCTCGCCGGTGAAGGTGGCTTCAAGCTGCTGCAGCAATTCGCGCTGCTCGCTGGTCAGGT
>DATJBR010000278.1:0-3555 GCA_035515255.1 Lysobacter sp.
CTGATCGCCACCAACCGGTTCAGTCGCGTCCCGTGCAGGGCCGCGAACTGCAGCCCGACCATCGCGCCGTACGAGCAGCCGATGAAGGCGGCGAGCCGGTCGATCTGCAAGGCATCCAGCAACGCAGCGATCGCATCGGCCTGGTCAGCCGGGTCCAGCGGCACGTCCAGCGTGCCATCGCTGCCGAGCCAGTCGAAGGCGAGGATGGCGTGGCGCGCCGGATCCAGCGCGCGGTCCGGCCCGCACTGCGCATCCCACCAGCCCGCCTCACCGAAGACCGCGCTGGCGGCGACATGACGATCGGCGGAAATCCCGCCGGCCACGAACACCACCGGCAACCCGGGATCCCCGATCCGCTCGTAGCGCAACATCAACGAGCGCCGGCCGGCATGGCGCAGGTCGAGCTCCACCCGGACTTCACCACGTTTGGCGGTGTCCGACGCGGCAATCGATGAAGACGGGACATCCCTGGACGCGGCATCGTCGTCGCGATCGGAAAGGGATTCGGTGGCAAACGGGGCGAACTGCAGGCTCATGGCGGGCTTCCGGAGTGGCGGGAGCCATCGAGCAGGATGGCCGACACACCCCCGAGGGCAAGCCGGACAACCATCTTCCGATGACCGGCCAGACGACCGGGGCACCGCAGGAATTGGCACCTTCGCGCGGCTTGCGCTGCGCTGGGTTGCCCCGGCTTCAAAGGGCCTGTCCCTCTGCCGGTCTCGATGGATGCGAGGGAGTCTGCCTGCGCACTTTCGTCATGTCAATCGCTTTATCCGCATTGAGCGATTGATGAAATACACAATCCCGGATATCTCGGCCCCGCCGACAAACCACTACACTGCCGCTCCATCGCCATCAGCCACGAATGCGCCGTCGCATGACCTGCCGCCTACTTGCCATCGCCTGCACCAGCCTCCTGCTGGGTGCGTGCGCCTCGCTGCCACATGACACCGGCGCACTCACCACCGCTGCGTCCGCACCGTCCGGCCAGACCGTCGAACTCCACACCGTCGCGGAGCGTTATGTCTCCGGATCGCATGTGGAAGCCGAGCTGGATTCGCTGGCAACCTGGCCCGCGCCCGACGGCGGCACCTGGCTGATCGGCAGTGCCAAATCGACCCACTCGCTGATGGTGTTCGATGCCGACAGCGGCGCGTTGCTGCGCACCATCGGCGGCAAGGGCAAAAGCCCCGGGCAGTTCAACCGACCCAACGGTGTCGCCGTCCACGGTGACCGCCTGTTTGTCGTCGAGCGCGACAACCACCGGTTGCAGGTGCTCGACCTGCCCGGGCTGCAACCCGTCGCCAGCTTCGGCGATGAGGTGCTGCGCAGCCCTTATGGCCTGTGGATCAACGAAACCGCACCCGACGAGCTGGAGCTCTACGTCACCGACAGCTTCATGTACGGCGAGCGTTACGAGATCGTTCCGCCGTTGCCCGAGCTCGATCAGCGCGTACGCCGTTTCCGCGTACTGACCGATGCGGCCGGCGAATTGCAGATCGACTATCTCGGATCGTTCGGCGAGACCAGTGAGCCCGGCGCGCTGCAGGTGGTCGAGTCGATCGCCGGCGACCCCAGCCACAACCGGTTGCTGATCGCGGATGAGTATGTCGCCGACGAGCAGGCCACCACCCATTCCCCGGACAGCGGTTCGACCCTGCGCGAGTACACCCTGGACGGCCATTACACCGGCCGCAGCCTGCCGGCGGACACCTTCACCACCGAAGCCGAAGGCGTCGCGCTGTGGTCCTGCCGCGACGGCGCCGGCTACTGGATCGCCGTCGATCAGAGCAATCCGCTGACGGTGTTCCATCTGTTCGAGCGCGACGGTCTGGCCCCTGCCGGCAGCTTCCAGGGACACACCACCCGCCAGACCGACGGTATCGCTCTGCACGCCGCCAGCACGGCAGCGTTTCCCGATGGCGCGCTGTTCGCGGTCCACCACGACAAGGCGGTGGCCGCGTTCGACCTGGCCGATATCGCCCGCACCCTCGGGCTGGCCGAGGCATGCACCGGCGACCCGTGACATCCGCGCGGCGGCCGGCGACATGGTCGCTGGCATCGACCGTCCTGGTTGCCGCAACGATCATCGCCGCGGCAGCACTCCCTTCGCCGCTGAGCGCCGGCACCGTGTACCGCTGGACCGATGCCGACGGCGTCAGCCACTACGGCGACCGGCAACCGCAGCAGGCCACCGGCCCGGTCAGCACCGTTGGCACGTTCACCAACACCTCCGTCGAACCCGCGGCGATCGCCCGGCTCCGGGTCCAGGCGAACGGGGACGGCGAATACTTCGCCTGGGCCGACAACCTACTGGCCGGGCCGATCGAGGTGATGCTGCATTACCGCCATCGCCGCAACACCGGCAGCGCCCCGGCATTGCCGGCACGCGCCACGGTGCCGGCCGGCGGCAGTGCGGTGGTATCGGTATTCCGGGCCGATGACCCCGACCGGCCGTTCGACTTCGCGTTGCGCATGGACAGCCTGCCCGGCCACCCCAGCGCGGCGCCGCGCGACACGCTCTACCTGCTGCCATTGGCCCGCGATGCCGCGCAGGAAAGCACGCAAATCGACCAGGGATATGGCGGCACCTTCAGCCATGACGATCCGGAAAACCGCTACGCGATCGATTTCGCCGTGCCGGTCGGCACCGTGGTGCTGGCCGCACGCGCCGGAGTGGTGATGCAGGTCGAGAGCGGTTTCGATCGCCCCGGCCTGGATCGGGTTGCCTACGGCGGCCGCGCCAACTTCATCCGCCTGCTGCACGACGACGGCACCATGAGCCTGTACGCCCACTTGAAGTCCGATGGCGTACTGGTCCGACCCGGCCAGCGGGTGACGGCCGGCCAACGGATCGGCCTGTCGGGCAACACCGGATTCACCACCGGCCCGCACCTGCACTTCGCCGTGCAGGTGAACCGCGGGATGCGGCTGCTGTCATTGCCTTTCCGTATGCAGGACGTGGACCTCCCGCCACCGCGTTGAGTGCACCTACGCGGCGGCGGGATCAATGCCGGAAGCGTCAGGCCGCCTCGGCGTTCTGCCCGATCTGCTCCGCCATCAGGCGCCATTGCGGCAGCTTGTCGAGCATCCCTACCGAGTGCAGGTAGCCCTCATCGACCGGCGTGCCCTTCACCAGGGCGGCCGCGACGTGGACCGCGCCAGCCACCCAGAAACCGGTCGAGCGCGTGCGACGTGGACGCGACTGGTGCGCGACCGCCTCCACGATCGGGGTCGGCAGCCCCCACAGACCCAGCAGGTAGGCACCGGCCTCCGCGTGGCCGGGACTGGCGGCAAGGATGTCCGGACCGGCGCCGTCTTCCGACTCTGCGGCCGGATCGACATCGCCGATGCCCGGCAACAGCAGCCCAACCTCGGCCAGCAAGCCGGCCGTCGCGGCGAGTTCCGCGCTCGGCCCTCCCAGCAGTTTGCCGGCCAACTGCGACGTCGCCAGCGCGCGCGTCTGCATGGCCTCGCGGTCGATGCCGGACGGCCCTTCGCTGCGGCCGAAGGTCTCGCTGGCCAGCACCAGTTGCCGCAGCATCCCCAACCCCA
>DATJBR010000279.1:0-4017 GCA_035515255.1 Lysobacter sp.
ACTGAAGGCGCCCGTGGTGATCGGCCGGGACCACCTGGACTGCGGCTCGGTGGCCAGCCCGAACCGGGAAACCGAGGCGATGCGCGATGGCTCCGATGCGGTGTCCGACTGGCCGCTGCTCAACGCGATGCTGGCGGTTTCAGGAGGCGCCACCTGGGTGAGCCTGCACCATGGCGGCGGCGTCGGCATGGGATTTTCCCAGCACTCCGGTGTGGTGATCGTCTGCGACGGGACCGAAGAGGCCGACAAGCGGCTGGCCCGTGTGCTGTGGAACGACCCCGCCACCGGCGTCATGCGCCATGCCGATGCCGGCTACGACGAGGCTCTGGCGTGCGCCCGCGACCACCGCCTCAACCTGCCCTCGATCACGGGATGACCGACCCATGCCCATGTTGACCCCCGGACAGATTCCACTGTCCCAATTGCGTTCCATTGCCCGACAGTTCGCTCCGGTTTCCCTGCCGCCCACGGCAAAAACCCGGGTCGACGAGGCGGCCTGCACGGTCGCGGCCATCGTCGCCGCCGGCGCGCCGGCCTATGGGATCAATACCGGATTCGGCCTGCTTGCCAGCATCCATATTCCGCCCGACCAGTTGGAACAACTGCAGACCAACCTCGTGCGCTCGCATGCGGTGGGCGTGGGCACCCTGCTCGACGACGACACCGTCCGCCTGATCCTCGCGTTGAAGATCGCTTCCCTGGCGCGCGGGCATTCCGGCGTGCGCTGGGAGTTGCTGGAAAGCATGGTCGGGCTCTACAACGCGCAGGTCTGGCCCTGCATCCCGGCGCAGGGCTCGGTTGGCGCGTCCGGGGATCTGGCCCCGCTGGCGCACCTGACCCTGGCCCTGATGGGCGAGGGTTCGGTCCGTATCGACGGCGAAGTCGTACCCGCCGATGAGGGCTTGCGCCGTGCCGGCCTGACGCCAATCCGGCTGGGCGCCAAAGAGGGCCTGGCGCTGCTCAACGGCACCCAGGTGTCCACCGGCATCGCGTTGGTCGCCCTGTTCCGGGCGGAGCAGGCATTCGCCGCCGCGGTGCTGGCCGGCGCCTTGACAGTCGATGCCGCCCGCGGCTCGGACACGCCCTTCGACGCGCGCATCCACGCGTTGCGCGGACAGCCCGGCCAGATCCATGTCGCCCGCCTGTACCGCGACCTGCTCGACGGCAGCGCCATCCGCGACTCCCACCGGACCGGGGACCCACGCGTGCAGGATCCGTACAGCCTGCGCTGCCAGCCGCAGGTGATGGGCGCGTGCTGGGACATGCTGGGGCAATCGGCGAACACCCTGTGGATCGAGGCCAATGCGGTTTCCGACAACCCGCTGCTGTTTCCCGACACCGGCGAAGTCCTGTCCGGCGGGAACTTCCACGCCGAACCGGTCGCCTTCGCGGCCGACCAGATCGCCATCGCGACCTCCGAGATCGGGGCCCTCTCCGAGCGCCGCATCGCGCTGCTCGTCGACGCCCACCTGTCGGGCTTGCCGGCCTTCCTGGTCGGGAATCCGGGCATCAACTCCGGCTTCATGATTGCCCATGTGACCGCGGCAGCACTGGCCAGCGAGAACAAGACCCTGGCGCATCCGGCCAGCATCGACTCAATGCCGACATCGGCCAATCAGGAGGACCACGTCAGCATGGCCACGTTCGCGGCCCGCAAGGCTGGCGATGTGGCAGTCAACGTGCGCCGCATCGTCGCCATCGAACTGCTGGCGGCCTGCCAGGGCATCGACTTCCTGCGCCCGCTGCGATCCTCCAACCGGCTCGAGCAGGCCTTCGACCTGGTGCGATCCGTCGTCCCCCGGTATGACGAGGACCGCTACTTCGCTCCCGAAATTGCGGCGGCCGATACCCTGATCGCCAGCGGCCGGCTCGCCGAACTGGTGCGCACCGAATTTCCGGACCAGAAAGACTGGTTGATGGACGCATGAAGCGATGAAAAACTGGCACGGTCGAATCGATGACGAAGCGGACCCGGAGACCTTCCGCTGGCATCAGGTCGTGCGTCCCGTGGAGCGGCACGCCGAGCCGGGAATCGCGTTGCTGGGTTTCGCCAGCGACGAAGGCGTACGTCGGAACCAGGGCCGGGTCGGCGCGGCGCAGGGTCCAGCGGCGCTGCGGCAGGCGCTGGCCAACCTGCCGGTGAGCCACTCGCGCCCCCTGTACGACGCAGGTGACATCGCCTGCACCGACGGCGATCTCGAAGGGGCACAACAGCGCTACGCCGACTGCGTGACCGGCCTGCTCGCGGACGGCCACTTCCCGGTAGGCCTGGGCGGCGGGCACGAGATCGCTTTTGCCAGCTACCTGGGATTGGCAAACAGCCGCGATGCCGGACGCATGGCCATCGTCAACCTGGATGCGCACTTCGACCTGCGCGACAACCCGATCGCCACCTCCGGAACCCCGTTCCGTCAGGCCATCCGGCACGCCGAAAAGCATGGCATCGCGCTGGACTACATCTGCCTCGGAGTCAGCAATGCGTCCAATACGCGCCGCCTGTTCCACACCGCGCGCGAGACCGGCACGCGGTTCCTGATGGATCAGGACATGACGTCGGCAAACTCGGACGCGCAGGTCGAACGGCTTCTGCAGTGGCTGCAACCGGCCGACTCGATCTACCTGACCATCTGCCTCGATGTCCTTCCCCATGCGGTGGCCCCGGGCGTCAGTGCTGCCAACGCCCGGGGCGTGGCCATGGAGGTGCTGGAGCCGATCATCGCCGCCACGCTGGGCACGGGCCGCGTGAAGATCTGCGATATCGCGGAACTGTGCCCGCCCCTGGATCGGGACAACGCCACGGCCCGGGTTGCGGCACGCCTGATACACGGCCTGGTGCAGTGAATAGTCCTCTTCGCTGCATTTTCCCTGACCGCAGTCCAACGGCGGTTCTTGGGATCCCCGGCACCGCCAGCGCGCTCCGGTTAAAGTAGCTGGCCATATGTCGCCCCACCTGCTCCTGCGTGTCCTGCTCTGCATCGCCCTGATCCTCAATGGATCGGGACTCGCGGTGGCGGCCACGCAGATGCAGGTGCAGCATGCCGCGATGGCCGGTGCGGCATTGGAGTCACTCCCTGCTCCGACTGAGCATGCATCCTGCATGGAGCATTCGACGATCGCCTCCGCGGCCGATGCGCCATTGTCAGGCGACCATTCCGCTGCGGCGGATTGCTGCCAAGGTACGTCCTGCGATGCCGCCTGCCCGGTCGGGCTGCTGGCGACGCTCGCGGCACCAGACCAGGGATGGCGCATCACTCCGCAGGTTCTGGCCGTGCGTCCGGCCCTGTCCGACCATCCGGCCCCCGCGCTGCACGACCGCTACCGACCTCCGATCCGTTGAGTCCGGGTGCCGTTGTCCGGCCCCCGCTTCCGCCTGCCTGACGACGCACCCTCTATCGGTGTCGACGCGGCAGAAGGCGACAGGTTCCGTCCTTCTGGCGGAGCCCGACTTTCCCGATTTCACGGAGTGTTTCCATGCCCATCGATTCTTCCGGCCTCCCCCCGGCAGCGCCCTCCCGCCGTCGTTTTGTCACCGGCCTGGCCGTCGGCGGCCTCGCTGCCGGCATGGGGCTCTGGCGCTTTCCGGCACTGGCCGCCAGCGGCGTTGCCCAGCCGTTGCAGACCCTGAGCGGTACCGACTTCGACCTGTCCATCGGCGGCTCGATGGTCGACTTCACCGGCCGCGCCCGTCCTGCCGTGACCGTCAATGGCGCGCTGCCGGCGCCACTGCTGCGCTGGCGCGAAGGCGACACGGTGACCGTGCGCGTCGCCAACCGCCTGCGCGATGCGTACTCATCGATCCATTGGCACGGCATTCTGCTGCCGGCCAACATGGACGGCGTGCCCGGCCTGAGCTTCGACGGCATCGCGCCGGGCGAGACGTTCACCTACAAATTCCAACTGCAGCAGTCCGGCACCCGCTTCCGCCTGCCTGACGACACGCCCTTGCCGGCGTCGACGCGGCAGAAGGCGACAGGTTCCGTCCTTCCGGCGGAGCCCGACTTTCCCGATTTCACGGAG
>DATJBR010000280.1:0-2167 GCA_035515255.1 Lysobacter sp.
TCGTGACGGCAGTCGTGTTCGCGGCGTTGTCGGCCGCACTGGAACCGCTCGGCATGCCGGCACTGACGCTGCCGTTCGTGCTGGTGACGTGGTGCTTCGTCGCCGCCGGCCCGCTGTTTCCGCGGCTGCGGGCAACGCGCGACCGATAGGCACACCGGTACGCGCGAGCCCGTGCCTGCAACGCCGATTGGCCGCGCTCCAGATCGAGCCGGGCCACGCCACTCCGGCCAGCGCGACGTAGCGCCCTGAACCGGCCCGGCGACCTGCCCGCCTGCATGTTTCGCGGACGGGCGGGATAATGAGCCCAATGTCTCCCTGCAACACGGAACCGCCATGACCCCGGAACAACTGCTCGCCACCTACGGCCCCCGCGAATCGATGGAGTTCGACATCGTCGTGGTCGGCGCCGGCCCGGCCGGACTGGCCACCGCGATCCGCCTGCGCCAGCTGGCCGCCGACAAGGGCAGCGAGCTGTCGGTGTGCGTGCTGGAGAAAGGCTCCGAACCCGGCGCGCACATCCTGTCGGGCGCGATCATCGACACCCGCGCGCTGGATGAGTTGTTGCCGGACTGGAAGGAGCGCGGCGCGCCCTTGCGCCAGCCGGTGACCCGCGACGAGTTCCTGTTTCTGAGCGAGACCGGATCGCGCGCGACGCCCGGCTTCCTGCTGCCGGGCTGCTTCGACAACCACGGTCATTACATCGCCAGTCTGGGCGAGCTCACCCGCTGGCTGGCGACCCAGGCCGAGGCGCTCGGGGTGGAGATCTTCCCCGGCTTCGCCGCCGCCGAAGTGCTCTACGACGAGGCCGGCGCGGTGATGGGCGTGGCCACCGGCGACATGGGCGTGGGCAAGGACGGTGAGCCGACCGCGCAGTTCCAGCGCGGGATGGAGCTGCATGCCAAGTACACGGTGTTCGCCGAGGGCTCGCGCGGCAGCCTGGGCCGGGAGCTGATCGCCAAGTTCGCGCTGGACAAGGACTGCGACCCGCAGAGCTACGGCCTGGGCGTGAAGGAATTGTGGCAGGTCGATCCGGCCAGGCACGAGCCCGGCCTGGTGGTGCACACCTCCGGCTGGCCACTGGATTCGGACACCTACGGCGGCTCGTTCGTCTACCACGCCGAGGACAACAAGGTCGCGATCGGGTTTGTGGTCGGACTGGATTACAGCAACCCGTGGCTGAGTCCGTACGAGGAGTTCCAGCGCTTCAAGACCCACCCGGCCATCCGGAAATATCTGGAAGGCGGCAAGCGCATTTCCTATGGCGCGCGCACCATCACCGCCGGCGGGCTGCTGTCGCTGCCCAAGACCGTGTTTCCCGGCGGCGCGCTGGTCGGTTGCGAGGCCGGCTACCTCAACGCCAGCCGGATCAAGGGCAGCCATGCCGCGATCAAGACCGGCATGCTGGCCGCGGAGGCCGCGTTCGAGGCGCTGTCGCAGGGGCGCTCGCGCGACGAACTGCTCGCCTATCCGGCCGCGTTCCGCCGCAGCTGGCTGCATGAGGAACTGAAGCTGTCGAAGAACTTCAAGCAATGGTTCAAGAAGGGCCAGCTGGTGGCCATCCTGATGACCGGCATCGAGCAGTGGCTGCTGCCGAAGCTGGGCATCCGCAACCCGCCGTGGACGATCCGCCACGCCAAGGCCGACCACGAATGTCTGGACCCGGCCGCCCTGTGGGGTGATCCAGACGATGTTCTGGGTCGGGTCCTTGATGTCGCAGGTCTTGCAATGCACGCAGTTGGCGGCGTTGATCTGCAGTCGTTCCTGACCTGTCTCGCCGACGAACTCGTACACCGCGGCGGGGCAGTAGCGCGCCTCCGGGCCGGCATAGGTCGCCAGGTTCACCTGTACCGGAATGCTGTCGTCCTTCAGGGTCAGGTGGGCCGGCTGGTTCTCGTCGTGATGGGTGCTGCTGAGGAATACCGAGCTGAGGCGGTCGAAAGTCAGCACGCCGTCGGGCTTGGGATACACGATCTTTTCCCGTTGGGCGGCCGGGTCCAGGCACTCGTGGTCGGCCTTGTGGTGGCGGAGCGTCCACGGCGGGTTGCGGATGCCCAGCTTCGGCAGCAGCCATTGCTCGATGCCGGTCGTCAGCGTCGCCAGCAGCCGGCCCTTCTTGAACCACTGCTTGAAGTTCTGCGACAGCTTGAGCTCCTCGTGCAGCCAACTG
>DATJBR010000281.1:0-10638 GCA_035515255.1 Lysobacter sp.
CGCCGCCGCGAGGCGAAGGCCCTGCTCCAGCCCCTTGTTGGCCAGCTCGGAACCGTCGGTCGCAATCAGTATCTGTCGGTACATGGTTTCAACACTCCTGTCGCTATGTGTAACAACGCAATCAGCCGCGATCACCGACCATCCTTGGCCACCGCACTGCATCACAGCCGCGTCATCGCAAAAAGCACCGGGCGAACCCATCGGCCCGCCCGGTGCCCGTCAAATCACGGGCCCTGCCGGATCAGTGATCGCTGGCCGACGTCGCACCGATGCCGGTCTCGCTGCGCACCCGCAGGGCGTCGAATGCGGCCCGCTCCCGGTCGGCGCGTGCACTGCGGTCGGTCACCGAGAACAGCCAGATCGCGAAGAACGCCAGCGGGATCGACAGGATGCCCGGGTTCGGGAACGGCACGATCGGCGCGGCAAAGCCGAACACGTCCACCCAGACCGTCGTGCTCAGCGTCACCCACGCGGTCGCCACCACCAGACCGATGAAGCCGCCGATGGTCGCGCCGCGGGTGGTGCAGCCGCGCCAGGCGATCGACAGCACCAGCACCGGGAAGTTGGCGCTGGCCGCGATCGCGAACGCCAGGCCGACCATGAACGCCACATTCTGGTTCTCGAACACGATGCCCAGCAGGATCGCGATCACGCCCAGGGTGACGGTGGAGATGCGCGAGATCTTCATCTGCTGCTTCTCCGTGGCCCGGCCGCGCGCGAACACGTTGGCGTACAGGTCGTGGGAGATCGCCGCCGCACCGGCCAGCGTCAGGCCGGCCACCACCGCCACGATGGTGGCGAAGGTCACCGCCGCCAGGAAGCCCAGCAACAGGCTGCCGCCGACCGCATTGGCCAGGTGCACCGCCACCATGTTGGTGCCGCCGATCAGGCCGTTGATGATGTCGATGCTGCCGTCAGGACCGGCCTGGAAGTACTCCGGGTGCTGCCACAGCAGGGCGATGCCGCCGAAGCCGATGATGAAGGTCAGCAGGTAGAAATAGCCGATGAACGAGCTGGCCCAGATCACCGACTTGCGCGCTTCCTTGGCGTTGGGAACGGTGAAGAAGCGCATCAGGATGTGCGGCAGGCCGGCAGTACCGAACGCCAGCGCGAGGCCCAGCGACAGCGCATTGAGCGGGTTGCCGCTGACCTGTGAACCCGGCGCCATGATCGACAGCCCGGTCGGGTGCACGCGCACGGCCTCGGCGAGCATCGCATCGGGATTGAACTGGAACGCCTTCAGCACCAGGAACGCCATCAGCGTCGCGCCGATCAGCATCAGCACCGCCTTGATGATCTGCACCCAGGTGGTCGCCGTCATGCCGCCGAAGGCCACGTACATGATCATCAACACGCCGACGATGACCACCGCCAACTCGTAGCGGATGCCGAACAGCAGCACGATCAACTTGCCCGCGCCGACCATCTGCGCGATCAGGTACAGGGCGATGACCAGCAGCGACGCGCTGGCCGCCAGCAGGCGCAGCGGCGTCTCCGACAAGCGATACGAGGTGACATCGGCGAAGTTGTAGCGGCCCAGGTTCCGCAGCCGCTCGGCGATCAGGAACATCACCACCGGCCAGCCGAACAGGAAGCCGATCGCGTAGATCATGCCGTCGAAACCGCTGACGTAGACCATGCCGGCGATGCCGAGGAACGACGCCGCCGAGAGATAGTCACCGGCGATCGCGAGGCCGTTCTGGAAGCCGGTGATGCCGCCGCCGGCGGTATAGAAGTCGGACGTGGTCTTGGTGCGCTTGGCCGCCCACCAGGTGATGAACATGGTGCCGACGATGAACACCAGGAACATGACGATGGCCGACGCGTTGGCCTGCCCCGGCGCCTGGGCGAACGCCGGCAGCGGCAGCAGGGCCGCGAGCATGGCGACAGGAGCCACAATGCCGGCCCTCATTTCACGTCCCTCACGATGGCCGCGATCAGCGGGTCGTAGTGTTTGTTGGACAGGTGCACGAACGCGGCGATCATCACCACCGCGCTGACGGCCACCAGGATGGCGACCAGCACGCCCACGCTCATGGTGAAGCCTGCGCCGATGGGCTGGGCGAACACTTCCGGCCAATAGGCCAGGGTCAGGATGAAGCCGGCATACACCACCAGCATCAGCAGGAAGTAGCCGAGGCTGGCGCGACCGCGACGCCTCGTCAGTTCCTGATACTTCGGGTGCGCGAGCACCCGTTCGATCACGTCGTTCGCCTGCATTGCACGTCCCTCCACGGTGGATGTCCGCTGCCGGCATCGAGCTGGCGAGGAACGCCGTACGGCCGAGCGGGAGCGGTTGTCATCGGAATGTAGGAGGTGCCCACCGGGGCGGACAGACGACTTTGGTAGTAGACGCACGACCCGCGGGTATGGAGGGCAAGGACCAAGGCCAAAGTCGTGAGATCGCGCGATTGCAACATTGCGTTGCGGGTCCCGCACCGGAGCCAGGTCGGACAAATGCAACAATGAGAACGATTCCCAACAAGATGAGGAACCAATGCATTCCACCCATTCGCTCATTGCCGTCACCGATCTGGGCCCGACCAAACTGATCGGCCGTCTGGCCAAGCACTGGTCGCACAAGCTCGAAGTGGTGCATGACGACACCGGCGGTACCCGGATCGAATTCGGCAATGCAACCTGCGTGCTGCGGGTGCAGGGCGATGCCATTGCCGCAACCATCGAAAGCGCAGACCGGGCAGAACTGGAAAAGCTGGAGCCGGTGGTCGCCGACCACCTGCAACGTATGGCACGCGGCGAGGCGCTGTCGATCCAGTGGCAGCGGCAGGACTGAGGCAGCTTGCCGGGTTCGCCCAGCTAGCGTGACGGCGGCGCGGCCAGTTCCCGCACGTCGAGGAAGCCATCGCCATTGAGGTCCTGCCGGTGGAATCCGGCGGCGAGGGCCGCTTGGTGCTGGGCCCGGGTCACCGGGCGACCGCGGCCACCGGGCAGCTCGGCCGGACTCAGCACGCCGTCGCCGTCCAGATCCATGTGCTCGAACGCGTACCCCATCCATTGCAGGTATTCGTCCAGCGAAACGCGACCATCGCGATCGGCGTCCATGCGCTGCAGGTAATCGCCGGTCGCATCGACCCGGGACTGGGCCGATGTCGGCGCAGGCACGGCAACAAGCGTCAGCAGGACGAGCAGCAACAGCAACGGCATGGCACGCATAGTCAATGATTCCTGCAACAAGCGGACAGACAAAAGGGGCGTCGCCGCCCCTCTGTCCGGATAAGGTCTGGCGCGCAGTCAGGCCCGCGCGGGCACCAGGGTGTAGCCCTTCATGCGCGCGGAGAACTGCTGCAGTGCCTGGTTGCCGGTGGCTTCGGCTTCCACGCACCAGTCGTGCAGCTTCTGCAAGGTGGCCTGGGCGTCGTGCGAGCGATCGTCGAGCACCTGCTGCAGGCGCTGGCGGTACTCGGCCAAAGTCGCCATGTGCGGACGCTCGGCCAGCCAGGCCTGCAGGCGCGCGCGCTTGGCATCGTCCAGCCAGCGACCGCCGTCGGCCAGGCCCTTGCGCAGCTTGCGCGGCAACTTCTCGTCGCTGGCGCGCAACGTGGGCAGGGTGACCTTGCGGTAGTAGTCGGTCATCGCCTGGAAACGGACCGCCAGCAGCGCCTTCAGGGTCTCACGATCCGGCATGACGATGTTCGGCCGTACATCCAGGGTCGGTGCCACGCGCAGCACCTTCGCCAGGCGCATCGCCTGCAGCACCCGGATCACGCTCCAGCCGATGTCGAACTCGAACCTGCGCATGGCGAACTTGGCCGAGCTGGGGAAGGCGTGGTGGTTGTTGTGCAGTTCCTCACCACCGATCCAGAACGCCCACGGCGTCAGGTTGGTCGCCTTGTCGGTGGTCTCGAAGTTGCGGTAACCCCACCAGTGGCCCAGCCCATTGACCACGCCGGCGGCCCAGAACGGGATCCACAGCATCTGGATCGCCCAGATCGCCACGCCGGCAAAGCCGAACAGCGCAAAACTGATGAACAGCAACAAGGTCGGCCCGAGGGTCGCGTGCGGGGTGTACAGATGCCGCTCGATCCAGTCGTCCGGGCAGCCCTTGCCGTACTTCTCGATCGAGGCGCGGTCGCCACGGGCCTCGCGGTACAGCTCCACGCCCTGCCAGAACACCTTGCCAATGCCCTTGGTGACCGGGCTGTGCGGGTCTTCCTCGGTCTCGCATGCCGCGTGGTGCTTGCGATGGATCGCCACCCACTCGCGGGTGATCATCGAGGTGGTCAGCCAGGTCCAGAAGCGGAAGAAATGGTTGATGGCCGGATGGAAGTCGACGCCGCGGTGGGTCATCGAGCGGTGCAGGTACAGGGTGACGGCGAAGATGGTCAACTGGGTGGTGACCAGCAGATAGACGACCAACGCACCGAAGCCGGCCTGCAGCAGGCCGCCGGCGAGAAAGTCGAACAGGGAAACGGGCATTACTTGACTCCGGGGAGTGCGGATTCCGTAAATGGACTCCACAAAACAGGGCGGGCCGAACGACCCGATCGCACCGACGATAATGCCACGCGTCCCCGCCCCATGCCCGACCGGGTGCTCAGACCGTGAGGCGTTCGCTCAGCGATGTGAAGCAAGCCTGTTCAGCCGCATGAACGACCGCAGGGCGTTCCGTAAACCATCGCCCCGGTAAACTGCCTCGATGCCCGAACTGCCCGAAATCGAGACCACCCGCGCCGGCCTCGCTCCTCACCTGACCGGCCGACGGGTCGTCACGGCGACTTTGCGCCGGGACAGCCTGCGCTGGCCGATCGCCAGCGAGATCCGCACTGTGCTGCCGGGCCAGCGGATCGATGCGGTCCGCCGCCGCGCCAAGTACCTGTTGCTCGATACCAGCAAGGGCAGCGCACTGCTGCACCTAGGCATGTCGGGCAGCCTGCGGGTGCTGCCGGCCGACTCGCCGGTGCGGCCGCATGACCACGTCGACATCGCGATCGACGATGGCCGCGTGTTGCGCATGCACGACCCGCGACGCTTCGGCTGCCTGCTGTGGCAGCCGCCGGGAACCGTCCACCCCCTGCTGGCCTCGCTCGGACCGGAGCCCCTGTCGGACGCCTTCACCGGCGACTACCTGTTTGCACTCAGCCGCGGTCGCCGCGCGCCGGTCAAGAACTTCCTGATGGACCAGTCGGTGGTGGTCGGAGTGGGCAACATCTATGTCGCCGAAGCCCTGTTCGCCGCCGGCATCTCGCCACTGCGCCCGGCCGGCAACATAGCCCGCGAACGTTACCAGCGACTCGCCACGCAGATCAGGCAGGTGCTGGCCGCCGCGATCCTGCGGGGTGGCACCACCTTGCGTGACTTCATCAGTCCCGACGGCAACGCCGGCTACTTCGTGCAGGAACTGTCGGTGTACGGCCGGGGCGGCGAGCCCTGCCTGCAGTGCGGCCGGCCCTTGAGGCAGGCATCGATCGGCCAGCGCACCAGCGTCTGGTGCCCGGGCTGCCAACGCTAGGAGCCGGGGCGAAACCTACCCGCCAAGCCGGTCTTGCCTGACGATGCGAGGACGGGGAATCCGCATTGCCTCCCCATCCGACGCGCTATAGTCGGGCACCGCACCGGGGGAAGCACGATGGCCGACAGTGGCGACATCACCCAACTTCTCGACGAGGCGCGCAACGGCGACCGCGGCGCGCTCGACAACGTGCTGGCCACGCTCTACCAGGAGCTGCACACCCTGGCACGACGCCAGCTCGCGGGACAGCGCGGACAGACCCTGGATGCGACCGCGCTGGTGCACGAGGCCTACCTGAAGCTGTCGGGCAAGCGCGAGGCGAAGTTCGACGACCGTGCGCATTTTTTCGCCTATGCCGCCTCGGCGATGCGCTCGGTGGTGGTCGACTACGCCCGCCAGCGACTGGCCCAGAAGCGCGGGGGCGACCTGCACCGGGTCACCGACCTGCCCGAGGACCTGGAAGGCGGGCTGCGGCTGGATGACGACATGCTCGCCCTCGACATCGCCCTGACCAAGCTGGCCGCGGTCGACGCACGGCTGGCCCATGTCGTGGAGCTGCGCTACTTCGGCGGCCTGTCCGAACTGGAAATTTCCGCACTGCTGGAACGTTCCGAACGCAGCATCCGGCGCGACTGGCAGAAAGCGCGGATGTTCCTGCTGGCCTCCCTGCGCGACGAGTCGGAAACCTGACCCTGCGGGTCGTCGGCAGTCGGGCGTCAACAGAGCCTCTCCCCATGACAGTGATTCGCCCCTCGACGGCCTTCTGAACATGGACCCGGCACACTGGCAGCGACTGTCGCCATTGCTGGACGAGTTGTTCGAGCTGGACGCCGCCGCACGGGCGGGCCGCCTGCAGGCGTTGCGAACCGAGGATGCGGCGCTGGCGGACGAACTCGAAGCGCTGATCGCCCTCGACGAGGCGCAGGAGGATTTCCTCTCCGAGCCTGTCGTCGCACACCACCAGGGCGTGCTGCCGGGCAGTCAGGTCGGCCCGTACCGGCTGGAACACCTGCTCGGCGAAGGCGGCATGGGCCAGGTCTGGCTGGCCAGCCGCGCCGACGGTCTGTACCAGCGCCGGGTCGGGCTGAAACTGTTGCGGCCCGGCCTGGCCGACACCAACCTGCGCCTGCGCTTCACCCGCGAACGGCAGATCCTGGCCCGCCTGGCCCACCCGCACATCGCCCGCCTGCTGGATGCGGGCATCAGCGCCGACGGCCTGCCCTACCTGGCGCTGGAATACGTCGATGGCGCGCCGATCACCGACTATTGCCGTGACCGCAACACATCGCTGACGGACCGGCTGCGGATGTTCGAGCAGATCTGCGCGGCGGTCAGCCACGCCCACGCCAACCTGATCGTCCATCGCGACCTCAAGCCTTCCAACATCCTGGTGACCCCGGCCGGCGACGTGCGCCTGCTCGACTTCGGCATCGCCAAGCTGCTCGACAGCGACATCGCACCCGAGCGCACCCGCACCGGAACCCGCGCTTTCACCCTGCATTACGCCGCGCCCGAACAGATCCGCGGCGAACCGGTGACCACGATGACCGACGTCTATTCGCTCGGCGTGGTGCTGTACGAGTTGCTGGCCGACGCCAAGCCCTATCGGCTCAAACGCGACAGCGACGCGGCGTGGGAGGAGGCGATCCTGCACCACGATCCGGCCCGGCCATCCCAGGCGATGCTGCAGCAGACCGGCACCACCACCCGCAGCCACCACGAGACCGCGATCCGGCGCCGGCGCGCGCGGACGCTGGCCGGCGACCTGGACAACATCGTGCTGAAGACGCTGTCCAAGCGTCCCGAACACCGCTATCCCTCGGTGGAAGCACTGACCCAGGACCTGTTGCGTTACGCCAGCGGCCGACCGGTGCGCGCACGCCCGCAAAGCTGGGGTTACCGGTTGCGCAAGTTCCTCAGCCGGCACCGCTGGCCGCTGGCGACCGGCACCCTCACCGCGCTGGTGCTGACTGCCGCGTTGACGATCGTGGCGTGGCAGGCACGCGAGGCCGTGAACGAGGCGGCGCGCGCGCAGGCCATGCAGGCGTTCATGGTCGGCGTGTTCGAGGGTGCCGGCGGTACCCGCGACGGCGAGCCGATGAACCTGCGTGACCTGCTGTCGACATCGGTGGAACGCGGCCAGCGCGAGCTCGTCCGCCAACCCCGCGCGCTGGCCGAGGTTCTCGGCGTCGTGGCCCGGTTGCGCACGGGGCTGGGCGACTACCCCGAGGCCCGCACCCTGCTCGACCAGCAGGCGCGATTGATCCAGCTCAGCGGCGACGCACCCGCCAGCCTGCAGCTGGAATCGCTGACCCAGCGCGGCCGCGTCGCACGCCTGCTTGGCGACGCCGCCGGCTGCATCGCGCTGATGCAGCCGGCACTGGAGCGCGCCCGCCATGAACAGGCTCAACTGCCGCCGCAGGTCACCGAGTTCTACTCCCAGCTCGGCCGCTGTCGACGCGCCCAGGGCGAGCGCCAGGGGGCCCGCCAGCTGTTCGAACGGTCCCTGGCACTCCGTCGCGAGGGGGGTGGCAGCGCAGTGGGTGTGGTCGAGAACCTGATGGACCTCGCCGGCCTGCATGCGGATGCCAACGACACGTCCACCGCGCTTCGGGAGTTTTCCGCCGCACGCGACCGGTTGCAACGCGAAGCCGGTGACCGCCATCCGTTGCTGATCGACATCCACCGCAATCTTGGCCAGTTGCATCGCGCGCAAGGACGCCTCGACCGGGCCACGCAGGAACTCGGCATCGCCTTGGCCATCGCCCGCGAAGTCCACGGTCCGCAGCACCCGACCACCCTGGCGGTACAACGCCAGCTCACCACGCTGCAGGTCGAGCAGGGGCTTTACGCCGAGGCGGCGATCGACCTGCGTGAAAGCCAGCACCTGCTCAGCCAGCGGTTCGGCCCGGACCACGCCGAACTGGCCGAGACCTATCGCGCGCTGGGGCAGGTCGAGTGGGAACGCGGCGATACCCATGCCGCACTGGCCGCGCTGCAGCATGTCGTCCGTATCCGCCGCGATGGCACGCAGCCGACGGCCGTCGCCGATGCGCTGCTGGATCTGGCCACGGTCCTGCATGCCAGCGGGCAGGATGCGCGCGCCCAACCATTGCTGCTGGAGGTTCGCGCACTGGGGCGAGGCGACGCCGCCTACGCGCGCGCCGATGAGACGGACCGCCTGCTGGGCGAGGTCGAGATTGCCCTGGGCCGGAATGAAGAAGGTGCGCTGCACTTGCAGCACGCCTTGGAACAGCTGCGTCGCCACCGTGGCGACGACGATCCGCAGACCCGCCAGGCCGAGCTCGCACTGGCGTACTACCGCGCCAACCACCTGGCCGGCCAACCCTTGGCGGTGGACGGCTTGTCGCAACTGGACCTGCTGGGACGGTTGCCGGAAAACCGCATCGAACTGCGCGAGACCATCTGGCGCGCGCGCGCCTACGCCGCGCAGTTGCGCTGCCACGGACCACGACGGCTGGAAGCGGTGCAGCAACTGCAATTGCTCGACGACACGCTGCAGCAGGCGCGCCCTGAAGGCGGTGCGGTACGCCGCGAGGTGGACGCCATCCGCGCCGGTTGCGACGCGCTGGACCTCCCCAACCGACCGCGCCGGTGAGCCGCTCCGGAGCCTCGACCAGCCGCCCCGCCCGGGAGTTCCGGCCAGGAAGTCCCCCGATCAGGCCTTGGCGGCAGGTTCCAGCGGCAGCAGGGGTTGTTGCGGATCGATCCGGCCCTCGCCGCGGGTGACCTTCTTGTACTCGGCGCGCGATACCGACAGGTAGCGCTCGTTGCCACCGATCTCGACCTGCGGCCCGTCGCGCACCGCCCGGCCCTGCTCATCGACCCGTACCGTCATGATCGCCTTGCTGCCGCTGTGGCAGATCGTCTTGATCTCGCTGATCTCGTCGGCCCAGGCCAGCAGGTACTGGCTGCCCTCGAACAACTCGCCGCGGAAATCCGTGCGCAGGCCGTAGCACAGCACCGGAATATGGAACGCATCGACCACTTCGGTCAGCTGCCAGACCTGCGGCTTGTGCAGGAACTGCGCCTCGTCCACCAGCACGCAATGCAGCGCGCCGTGGGCGGCGATATCGGCCGCCACCAGCGCCTGCAGGTCCTGCTGCGGATCGAACGCGATCGCCGGCGCGCTCAACCCGATGCGCGACGCCACCGTGCCGCTGCCGGCGCGGTCGTCCAGACGCGGTGCCAGGATCGCGACCCGCATCCCGCGCTCGCGATAGTTGTGCGCGGACTGCAGCAGGGTGGTGGTCTTGCCGGCATTCATCGCCGAATAGTAGAAATAGAGCTTCGCCATGCGGGCAGTTTAGGCGGTGTCGCCGGGTCGGCGACACCGCCAGACCGCCCTAGCGTGGGGAATCCACCGCGTCCGGAATATCCGGTTCCGGCGCATCGACCTCGGGTGCGATTTTTGGAATTCGCGGTGCCGCGCCTCGCAGGGTTTCGGTATCGCCCACGTCGACCCGGCCGACCCGCGGGTTCATCCAGACCCGGTCGTGCCACTCGGCGTATTGCTTCGGGTCCCAATAGCGCGGGTCATAGTATTTCGATCCGTCGATCGTCAGCGGCACGCCGCCTGGCCCGGGCACGGTGATCTTGAGCGCGCCGACCGAACCCAGGCGGCTGCCGGTGGTCTGGCTGAGCCCACGCCGCAGCACGGCCGCGATGCGCGGCTTGGCGGCCGCGTCGCCGTAACGTGCGTAGATCGCCCGGCCTTCGTCCAGCGCGCGTTCGCGGTCGCTCCCGTCCAGCGCCTGCCAGTACTGCTCGCGGAACCGCAGGAACCCGCGGTAGCCGCGCTCGGCCGCCAGATCCATCCACGCATAGGCCAGCGCCGGATCCCGGGCGACGCCCTCACCTTTCCACAGCATCTCCGCGACCATCGCCTGGGATGCCTTGTCGGCGTAGTACGCAGCGCGCCGATAGTATTTCAGCGCTTCCTCAAAACGCCCGGCCTCGTATGCCTCCAGTCCCCTCATCCGGTTCTGCAGGTCCGGGTGCGCGGCCAGAAAACCGGCCGACATCATCAACGGGTCCGCCGTCGGATCCTGCAGCGGGCGCGTGTCCGCGGCCACCGCAACCGAGAGCCATGACGACAGTGCCGCACCCAGCAAGACCGACTTCAACATGCGCCGCATTCCCCAACA
>DATJBR010000282.1:0-3633 GCA_035515255.1 Lysobacter sp.
TGCAGCGGGTGGAAGCCAAACTCGACCTGCTGACCGCACTGGTCGCCACCCTGGTCAACAGCCAGGAGCCGCACGACCCGCCGCAACCGATCCGCTGGTCGGCGCTGGGCGTGTGCCTGGCCGTGGACACAGCCACCGCCAACGCCGCCGCGCCGGGCACCGTCGGCATGTTCCGGGTGCAACCCTGCGACTGGCTGCCGGAAGCCCTGCAACTGCCCGCAACCGTGCTGGCCAGCGTTGCCGACGGCGACGGCCACCACCTGTGGCTGCGCTTCCAGTCGCTGCCACCCGCACTGGCTGCAGCGCTGGAACGTCACCTGTTCCGCGTCCACCGCCGTGCAATCGCCGAGTCCCGCCGCCCGCGTTGAGCGACCGGTGCGCCGCCGGCGCGGGCCGGGCTCGGAGCGAGGCGGACGCCCCGAAGGAAGCGCCCTTGGGGTGTGAGGGCAGACGAATGCACGTCCCGGAACGACGGAAACCCGACGTCTGGCCGAACTTCCGCCGCAATGCCCTTCTTTTCCGGCCCTCAACTGACCGAGGTCACGGACAGGGCATACCCCTTTCATGCATGATTCATACCACGCGCCATGCCGGAAACCGGACAGCGCGCGGCACATGACCATGAAGGCAAGGGGAGGCTGTGAAACAGATCGCTCGAGCGCAGCTTGCGCAGACCGTCAATCTCACGCCGCAGCTGTTGCAGTCGATCCGGCTGCTGCAGTTGACGGCGCCGCAACTGGAGCAGGAGCTGCTGCAGGCACTGGCGCTCAACCCGATGCTGGAGCAGGACGAGGACGACGAGGCCGGCGAAACCGACATCGACGCGCGCGACACCCACAACGACGAAGCCGCGTTGGAAGCCGCGGCCTGGGACGAACTGCCCGAGCCGATCCACAGCGCACCAATGTCCAGCGGTGGCACCGGTGACGACGACGGCATCGCCCGCATCGCCGCCGGCAGCTCCACCGATCCGCGCGTGCGCCTGCTGCAGGAACTGGCGCTGGACTGGGACCTGGTCGACCTGCGCCTGGCCCAGTGGTGGCTGGACCACTGCGACGACCGCGGCTATCTGGAACAACCGCTGGACGAGTTGATCCTCGCCGGCGCGCATGCCCTGTCCGTCCCGCGGCAGGACATGCAGACCGTGCGCCTGCGCCTCCTCCACGGCCCCTGGCCGGGCATGGCCGCCGTCGACGCGGCCGAGTGCCTGCGCGCACAACTTGCCCGGCAACGCGAGCAGGCCCGAATCACCGACACGGGTGCGACTTCAACTTACGACCTCGCCGACCGCATCCTGTCGCGCCACATCGACCTGCTGGCCGCGCACGACCATGCCGCGCTGGCCAAGGCGCTGGGCGTGGCACGTGATGCGATCGACCGCGCGGCCGGCCTGATCCTCACCCTGAGCCCCAGCGCCATCGAGGAACCCGCCGATGCCGTCGCGGCCTACATCACCCCCGACGTGGTGGTGCGGTTCCTGGGTGGCGAATGGCGGGTGGCGCTGAACGGTCGCGCCACACCGCGCATCCGCATCGCCGCCCATTGCGAGCGCGCGCTGGCCGGCGCGCCGGGCGACCAGAGCGCGCTGCGCGGCCTGCTCGACGAGGCCCGCTGGCTGGTGCGCGGCGTGGCGATGCGCAACGACACCCTGCTGCGGACCGCGCAGGTGCTGGCCGAGCGCCAGCGCGCCTTTCTGGAGCGCGGCAACGAAGCCATCGCGCCGCTGACCCTGCGCGAGGTGGCCGACGCGATCGGCATGCACGAGTCCACCGTCTCGCGCATCACCAGCGGCAAATACATCCAGACCCCACGCGGCACGTTCGAGCTCAAGCGCCTGTTCGCGGTGCGGCTGGAAGGCGCGACGGTGTCCGGCGCGGCGGTCAAGGCGATGGTCAAGCGCCTGATCGACGACGAGCCACCGCACGCACCACTGGCCGACGACACCATCGCCGGCCTGCTCGAACGCCAGGGCGTGCGCATCGCGCGGCGTACCGTGGCCAAATACCGCGACCAACTTTCCATCGGCCCCGCCCGCTCGCGCCAGCGACTGGCCCACCTCACCATCACCGGCTGAACTGGAGTAGCACCTGATGCGCAATCTCAACGTCCTGCTGGTCGACGATCACGAAGGTTTCATCAACGCGGCCAAACGCCACCTGCGCCGGCTGGAATGGATCACCGTGGTCGGCTCGGCCGGCAACGGCATCGAGGCCATCGCCCAGTGCGAGGCGCTGCACCCCGATGCGGTGCTGATGGACCTGGCCATGCCGGAGATGGGCGGGCTGCAGGCCACGCGGCTGATCAAGGCCCAGGACGAGCCGCCCTACGTGGTCATCGCCAGCCACTTCGACGACGCCGAACACCGCGAGCACGCACAGCGCGCCGGCGCGGACGCGTTCGTCAGCAAACTGTCCTACCTCCATGACGTGGTGCCGTTGCTGGAAGCGCTGGCCGGCACCCTCGGCATCGAGCCGGCTACCAAGGTTCTGCCATGAGTGAATCCCGTATCCTGGTGCTCGACAGCGACATGGAGCGCGCCGAGCGCGTCGCCACGTTGCTGGAGTTCATGGACTTCACCCCTCGGCTGGCCGAACCCGGCGATATCGACATCAAGCGTGCGCGACCCGGCGACTGGGTGGCGATCGTCGTGGGCGATGTCGCCGACGACCCGGTCTGGCCGGACTTCGTCCAGTGGATCGCCGCCCAGCCGCTGCATCCGCCGTTGATGCTGCTGACAGGCCACGCCGACGACGCGCCCTGGCGGGCCGCGCTGCACCCGGAAACGCTGTGGCCGCTGGACTACCCGATCCGCCGCACCCAATTGCAGGAAGCCCTGCGCCGGGCCAGCCTGAAGCGCATCAACGAAGACGAACAACGCGAGCACTCCACCGGTGGCCCTACCGGCCGCAGCCCGGCGACGCTGCGGCTGTCGCGGATGATCGACCAGGTCGCGCCGTTCGATACCACCGTGCTGATCCTGGGCGAATCCGGCACCGGCAAGGAAGTTGCCGCGCGCACCGTGCATGCACGGTCGCGGCGTCACGACCGACCGTTCGTGGCGATGAACTGCGGCGCGATCCCGGCCGAGCTGCTGGAGAGCGAACTGTTCGGCCACGAAAAAGGCGCCTTCACCGGCGCCCTGACCCAGCGCAAGGGCCGCTTCGAGATGGCCGATGGCGGCACCCTGCTGCTGGACGAGATCGGCGATATGAGCATGCCGATGCAGGTCAAGCTGCTGCGCGTGCTGCAGGAGCGCACCTTCGAGCGCGTCGGCGGCAACCAGACCATCCAGTGCGACGTGCGCGTCATCGCCGCGACCCACCGCGACCTGGAATCGCACATCGCCGAGGGCAAGTTCCGCGAGGACCTGTTCTACCGGCTCAACGTGTTCCCGATCGAAATGCCGCCGTTGCGTGAGCGCAGCGACGACCTGCCCGACCTGATCGCGGCGATCACGCGCCAGCTGGCTGAGGCCGGCCGCGGCCAGGTCACCCTGAGCGAGGGCGCGGTGGACGTGCTGCGCCATTACGCCTGGCCGGGCAACGTGCGCGAGTTGAGCAACCTGCTGGAACGGCTGGCGGTGCTGCATCCCGCAGAAATCGTCCGCGCCACCGACCTGCCCGCGCGCTACCG
>DATJBR010000283.1:0-5831 GCA_035515255.1 Lysobacter sp.
GGCCACATACAGCTCCGGGGCGATGATCTTGCCGGTCTGGCCGACCTGCATCTCGTTGGGGCAGTAACCCGCATCAACCGCGGCGCGCGAGGCGCCGACGGCGGCGCCGAGTTTGTCGGCGAAGTCGTAGATGATCTTGAAATTCTCTTCCGAGCCCACGCCGCGGCCGCCGGAAACGACGCGCTTGGCACTCTGCAGGTCTGGGCGGTCGGAGGCGCCGGCGGCGAGGCCGACGAAGCGGGTGTGGGTCGGCAGTTCCGCTGCGACCGCCGCCGCTTCAATGGTGGCGCTGCCACCCTTCGCGGCTTCCGCCCATGAGGCCGCGCGCACGGTCGCGACGACGGTGTGGCCGGCCGGGACTTCGACGGTGACGATCGCGTTGCCGGCGTAGATCGGGCGCTTGAACACGTGGCTGGATTCGACCGCCATCACATCGGACACCTGGGCCACGCCGAGCAGGGCGGCGACGCAGGGCATCAGGTCCTTGCCGAACGTGGTGCTGGGGCCGATGACGTGGGTGTAACCATCGGCCAGCTTGGCAATCTGAGGGGCGAGCACCTGGGCGATCGCATGGGTGTTGGCGTTGTCGGCGACGGTCAGTACCTTGGCGACACCGGCAATCTGCGCGGCCTCGGCGGCAATCGCGGCGGGGTCGGCAGCCAGCACGGCGATGTCGATGTTCTGCGGCGACAGCGCCTGGGCGGCGGTGACGCACTTGGCGGTGGAGGCGTTGAGCTTGCCGTCGAGGTGCTCGGCGATGATCAGGACTTTGGGCATGGGTGGTTTTCCTTGTTCCTGTCATTCCCGCGTAGGCGGGAATCCAGTGTCTTTAAAGTTGCGGCATTGGAACGTCCCTGGGTTCCCGCTTTCGCGGGAACGACAGATCAGAGCAGGCCCCTGGACTTCAACGCAGCCACCAGCTCGGCTGCATCCTTCACCATCACGCCCTTGCTGCGCTTGGGTGGCGGGGCGAAATGGGTGGTCTTGAGGGTGTCGCCGGGGTCCACGCCCAGGTCGGCGAAGGCGATGGTTTCCATCGGCTTGCTCTTGGCTTTCATGATGTCGGGCAGCTTGATGAAGCGCGGCTCGTTGAGGCGTAGGTCGGTGGTGACCACGGCCGGCAGGTCCACTTCCAGCGTTTCCAGGCCGGCGTCGACCTCGCGGGTCACGGTGGCCTTGCCGTCGCCAATGTCGAGCTTGGAGGCAAACGTCGCCTGCGGGCGGCCCCAGAGGGTGGCGAGCATCTGGCCGGTCTGGCTGGCGTCGTCGTCGATCGCCTGCTTGCCGAGGATCACCAGGTCCGGTTGCTCCTTCTCGATCAGCTTCAGGAACGTGCGCGCAGCGGTCAGCGACTGGATCGACTGGCCGGCGTCGGTGACCACGTGGATCGCGCGGTTCGCGCCCATCGCCAGGCCGTTGCGCAGGTGTGCCTGGGCGTCGGCAGGGGCGATCGTGGCGACGATCACTTCGGTCGCGATGCCCTTGTCGCGCAGGCGCAGGGCTTCTTCCAGCGCGATTTCGTCGAACGGGTTGGCCGACAGCTTGACGCCGTCGGTGACCACGCCCGAGCCATCTGGTTTGACCTGGATGCGGACGTTGAAGTCCACCACGCGCTTGTAGCCGACGAGGATTTTCATCGTGCGGAGGTATCCTTATATGGGGACTGGGTTACGGTAAAAGATGTGCGGATTCTAACGGAGTCCAGGGCCTCCTGCAGGTAGGATGGCCACCTCCGCGTGCTCTCCGACGTGTTGCCTACGGAGGGATTGTTTGCCAAGCACGTGTGCATCGGCGTTAACTGGATCCTTGGCCAATGGAGAGCAACTGTGCACGTAGAAGGTCTGAGCAACTCCCTTGTGCGCAATTCCGAGGGGATCTACACCTCGAATGGTACTCATCAAGTCTCCTATTCCGAGGGCGGGCACGACAGCTGTTTTCAGGTGGAAGATCGATCTTTCTGGTTCCAGCACCGCAATGATTGTATTTCCAGCATGGTGGCCAGATACCCCTATCGCGGGGCCCTGCTTGATATTGGTGGTGGCAATGGCTATGTGGCCAAACGCTTGGCCGATGATGGTGGTGACGTCGTGTTGCTGGAGCCGGGTTGGATTGGCGCGCGCAATGCGCGCCATGCGAGGGGCCTCGAGCATGTGGTGTGCGCGACAGTGGAAGAAGCGGATTTCCGCCCTGGTAGTTTTGGTGCGCTGGGAATGTTCGATGTCATCGAGCACGTCGAGGATGACCGTGGATTCCTGGAGGGCGTGTCGGAATTGCTGGGAAGGGGAGGCAAGCTGTACCTGACGGTGCCTTGTCACCAATGGTTGTGGTCCGCGGCCGATGTCGATGCAGGGCATTTCCGTAGACATACCGAAATCAGCTTGCGGAACCTGCTGGATGGCCTGTTCCACATCGATTACCTGACGTATTTTTTCCGGCCCCTGGTCCTGCCACAGTATCTGCTCCGTGCGCTGCCCTATCGTCTGGGCCTGTTTCGGCAACGGGGTGTGCTGTCGACCGAGGGAGAGCACGGTGCCGGCAATGGCCTGGCGACGCGGGCCGTTTCCCATCTGCTAAGGCGTGAAGCACTGAAGGTCGCAGAGGGCAGGCGCATCGACAACGGTGCCAGCTGTCTGGTCGCCGCGACCAGGCTCTGACGCGCCCGGTTACGGGAGCCTGTTATGCCTCGTGCCAATGACCAGACCGACTATCCTTGCGGGGCCATTTCAAGCGCGAGGCCATGCAATGCTCCATCCCGTCGTACTCAGTGGTGGTAGCGGAACCCGGTTGTGGCCGTTGTCGCGGCAGAACCAGCCCAAGCAGTTCCTGTCGCTGATCGGCGACAGGTCGCTGTACCAGGAGACGATCCTGCGGGCGAACGGTCTGCCCGACGTGCAGCCGCCGGTCACGGTGTGCAGCCAGTTGCACCGGTTCATGGTCGGCGAGCAGTTGCAGGCGATCGGGGTGGCCAGCGGCGGCATCGTGCTGGAGCCGGTCGCGCGCAATACCGCACCGGCGATCGCGCTGGCAGCGCTGCATGTGCTGGCAGCCGATCCCGATGCGACCTTGCTGGTGATGCCGGCCGATCACCTGATCGAGGACGAGGCGGCGTTCCGCGTCGCGGTCGCGAACGCGCTCGATCTGGCGCAGCAGGACTGGCTGGTGGCATTCGGCATCACGCCGGACTATGCGGAGACCGGTTACGGCTACATCCTGCGCGGCGAGGCGTTGGGCGAAGGCGGTTTCAGGATCGAGCGATTCGTCGAGAAACCCGACCTGGCGACCGCCGAACGTTATCTCGCCGAAGGCACCTACGCTTGGAACTCCGGCATGTTCCTGTTCCGCGCGCAGCGTTATCTGGATGAGCTCGGTCGCCATGCGCCAATGATCCTGGAGGCGGCGCGCCAAGCCTGGGCGACGTCCGCGTCCGACCTAGACTTCATCCGCATCGACGAGGCGGCTTTCGCGGCCAGTCCGGACGACTCGATCGACTACGCCGTGATGGAGAAGACCGACCGTGCCGCGGTGGTGCCGGTGAGCTGCGGCTGGAGCGATATCGGCTCGTGGTCGTCGTTGTGGTCGGTCGCCCAGCACGATGCGGACGGCAACCGCCACGAAGGCGACGTGATCTCGGTGGACACCACCGGCAGCCTGGTGCGCGCCTCCGAGCGCCGGCTGGTCGCGACGATCGGCGTCGACGACCTGGTCATCATCGACACGCCTGACGCGGTGCTAGTCGCACGCAAGGACCGGGTGCAGGACGTCAAGCAGGTGGTCGACCGGCTCAAGGCCGCCGGCCGCAGCGAGCACCTGTTCCACCGCAAGGTGTATCGCCCGTGGGGCAGCTACGACGCGATCGGGGTCGGCGAGCGGTTCCAGGTCAAGCGCATCGTGGTCAAGCCCGGCGCGGCGCTGAGCCTGCAGAAGCACCAGCACCGCGCCGAGCACTGGGTGGTCGTGTCCGGCGTGGCCGAGGTGACCTGCGACGAGCGCGTGTTCGATCTGCACGAGAACGAGAGCACGTTCATCCCGCTGGGCAGCGTGCATCGCCTGCGCAACCGTGGCGCCGAGCCGGTCGAGTTGATCGAGGTGCAGTCGGGCGGTTATCTGGGCGAGGACGACATCGTCCGGCTGGAGGATGTGTACGGCCGCTCGTGAACAAGGGGCGACCGGCTTTCAGTCGGCCGCCGGGGCGCCCGCATCAGGCAGAATAGGCGCCCGCTCCATTCAACTCCGGTCCGCCCATGCGTCTGTCGCAGTTTCACCTCCACACCAGCAAGGAAGTCCCCGCCGAAGCCGAAATCATCAGCCACAAACTGATGCTCAAGGCCGGGATGATCCGCAAACTCGCTTCCGGTCTGTACACCTGGACGCCATTGGGCTTGCGCGTATTGCGCAAGGTCGAGCGCGTGGTGCGCGAGGAGATGGATGCCGCCGGCGCGATCGAGATGCTGATGCCGTCGGTGCAGCCGCGCGAGTTGTGGGAGGAAACCGGGCGCTGGGAGAAGTTCGGCGGCCAGCTGCTGAAGATCCAGGACCGCAAGGACGCCTGGTATTGCTACGGCCCCACCCACGAAGAAGTCATCACCGATTTCGCCCGCAACGAGCTGGCCAGTTACAAGCAGTTGCCGGTGACCTTCTACCAGATCCAGACCAAGTTTCGCGACGAGATCCGGCCGCGTTTCGGGGTGATGCGCGCGCGCGAATTCCTGATGAAGGATGCGTATTCGTTCCATCTGGATGACACCGATCTCGACCGCCAGTACCGCGTCATGTACGACGCCTACGGCCGCATATTCACCCGGTTGGGATTGCAGTTCCGTGCGGTATTCGCCGACACCGGTGCGATCGGCGGCACCGCCTCGCACGAGTTCCACGTGCTGGCTGATTCGGGCGAGGACGCGATTGCGTTTTCCGGCAGTTCCGATTACGCCGCCAATACCGAACTGGCCGAAGCGCTGGCACCCGCGGGCCGTGCAGCGGCGACGCAAGCCATGCACAAGGTCGAAACGCCGTACCAGCGCACCTGCGAGGCGGTTGCCGAGTTGCTGCAGATTCCGCTGGATCGCACCGTGAAGTCGATTGCCATGATCGGTGAACAGGGTTTCGTCTTGGCCCTGGTGCGCGGCGATCATGCGACCAACGAGATCAAGCTGGCGAAACTGCCCGGTCTGGGCGATTACCGCATGGCCACCGAAGCGGAGATCCAGGAGGCCCTCGACAGCGAGCCGGGTTTCCTCGGCCCGGTCGGCCCCCGCAAAGATATCCACGTGATCGCCGACCGCAGCGTCGCCGCGATGGCCGACTTCGTGGTCGGTGCGAATGAAAAGGGATTCCACCTGACAGGCGTCAATTGGGGGCGGGACCTGCCGGAGCCTGCACTGGTGGCCGATATCCGCAACGTGGTCGCGGGTGATCCCTCGCCGGACGGAGCGGGCACATTGGACATCACCCGCGGCATCGAGGTCGGCCATATCTTTCAATTGGGTCGCAAGTACGCGCAGGCGATGGGATGCACCGTGCAGGACGCCAATGGCAAGGCTGCCACGCCGACCATGGGGTGTTATGGCATCGGTGTATCGCGCATTGTTGCCGCGGCGATCGAGCAGAACCATGACGACAACGGCATCGTCTGGCCGGAGGCGATGGCGCCATGGCAGGCGGTGGTGTGTGTCATCAACCCGAAGAAAGACGCCGCCGTTGCCGAAGCTGCCGACGCGTTGTACCGGCAACTCAATGACGCGGGAATCGAAACCGCGCTCGATGACCGCGGCCTGCGTCCGGGTTCGATGTTTGCCGATATCGAACTGATCGGCATTCCGCACCGCATCGTC
>DATJBR010000284.1:0-4903 GCA_035515255.1 Lysobacter sp.
GCCGACAAGGTCGCCAAGGGCAAGAAGTTCAACCTGGAAGACATGCGCGACCAGCTCGAGCAGATGCAGAGCATGGGCGGCATCAGCAGCCTGATGGAGAAGTTGCCCGGCATGGGGCAGATCCCGGATTCGGTGAAGGCCCAGGTGACCGGCAAGGAGGTTCCGCGGCTGGTGGCGATCATCAACTCGATGACGAAGAAGGAGCGCCGCAACCCCGCGCTGCTGAACGGCTCGCGCCGCGCCCGTATCGCCCGCGGCTCGGGCACCAGCCCGGCAGAGGTCAACAAGCTGATGAAGCAGTACCAGCAGATGGAAAAGATGATGGGCAAGCTCGGCCGCGGCGGCATGAAAGGCATGATGCGCGGCATGAAGGGAATGATGGGCGGCCGCGGCGGCATGCCCTTCTAGAGCGCCCAAGGCTTCCCTCGGGCACAAATCCCTATATAATTGCCGGCTTACCTCGCCATTCCGGCGACTGGGCAACACAGGACACAACAGACCATGGTCAAGATTCGACTGGCCCGCGGTGGCGCCAAGAAGCGTCCCTTCTACCACATCATCGTTACCGACAGCCGCAGTGCCCGCAACGGCCGCAACATCGAGCGCGTCGGTTACTACAACCCGGTCGCCACCGGTGGCGAGAAGCGCATCGAGCTGAATACCGAGCGCGTCCAGCACTGGGTGGGCAACGGTGCGCAGCTGACCGACAAGGTCGCCGTGCTGTACAAGGAAGCGTTGAAGTCGGCCGACGCGCCGGCTGCGACTGCAGCCTGAGTGACTGGCCGCGCGCCTGCCGCGCGGCCCTTTCATGATGAACGACTCCGGGCACTGCATCCTCCTTGGCAGGGTGCTTGGTGCCCTTGGTTTGCGTGGCGAGGTCAGGCTCGAGTCGTGGACCGAACCGCGCTCCGCGATCTTCCGCTACCAGCCCTGGACGCTGCGCGATGCCCAGGGCAACGAGCGCACGGTCAGTGGCGTGCAGGGCCGCGAAAGTGGCAAGCACGTGGTGGCCGTGTTTCCCGAGGCCACCGATCGCGATGCTGCCGAGGCCTTGAAGGGTCTTGAAATCTACGCCCCGCGCAGCGCGTTGCCGCCGGCGCGGCCGGGCGAATTCTATTGGGCCGATCTGGAAGGCCTGCGCGTGGTCACCGTCGATGGTGCCGACCTGGGTACCGTGTCGCACCTGTTTTCCACGGGCGCCAACGACGTACTGGTCGCCCGCGATGCCGAGCGCGAGCGGATGATCCCGTTCGTGCAGCCCCAGTACATCACCGCGGTCGATCTGGAGGTCGGCATCGTCACCGTTGATTGGGACCCCGAGTTCTAGTCGCGTGCGCATCGATGTCATCAGCCTGTTCCCCGATTTCATCGCCCAATGCGCCGCGTTTGGCGTGACCGGGCGGGCGATGGAGCGCGGGCTGTTGTCCCTGCACGGTTGGAACCCGCGTGACCATGCCGAAGGCAACTACCGCCGGGTCGATGACCGCCCGTTCGGCGGCGGCCCGGGCATGGTGATGTTGATCGACCCGTTGCGCGCCGCCCTGCGCGCCGCCCGTGAAGCCGATCCGGCGCCCGTCAGGACGATCTACCTGACCCCGCAGGGCGCGCCGCTGACGCAGGCCAAGGTGCATGAGCTGGCCGGGCGCGGGCGCATCCTCCTGCTGTGCGGCCGGTACGAAGGTATCGACGAGCGTCTGGTCGAAGCCGAGGTCGACGAGGAAATCTCGATCGGCGACTACGTGCTGTCCGGTGGCGAACTGGGTGCGGCGGTAATCATCGATGCGGTGGCCCGGCTGCAGGAAGGCGCGTTGAATGACGCCGATTCGGCCGCCCAGGACAGCTTCGAGAACGGCCTGCTGGACTGTCCGCATTACACCCGTCCGGTCGAGCACGAGTTGGGTGCCGTGCCGGCGGTGCTGATGTCCGGCAACCATGCGGAAATCGCCCGCTGGCGGCGAAAGCAATCGCTGGGGCGGACCTGGCAGCGTCGCCCGGACCTGCTGGACGAGGCGATGTTGTCGAAGGCGGACCGGAAACTGCTGGACGAGTGGCGTTCCGGGGAGTAAGCCCGGGCGGGACTTTTCGTCCGCCATCCACCGTCTTTGTCCGTCCCGCTCCGCTGCTTTCAGGTGACAGCGGAGGGCGTGAACCGGCGCACATTCCAGTGATTGGCCTTGCAGACAGATTTCCCGCTATAATTCCGCGCTTAGCTGCAATCACGCCAGACGCGGGTCCACGTGCACTCGCGCTACAACTACTCCAACAGGCCGCACCCATGAACAAGCCCTCGATCCACACGCTGCTGCAGAACTTCGAATCCGAACAGATCGTCCGCGAACTGCCCGCTTTCGGCCCCGGCGACACCATCGTCGTCAACGTCAAGGTCAAGGAAGGCACGCGCGAGCGCGTCCAGGCCTATGAAGGCGTGGTCATCGCGAAGAAGAACAGCGGCCTGAACTCCGCATTCACCGTGCGCAAGATCTCCCACGGCTTCGGCGTCGAGCGCGTGTTCCAGTCTCACAGCGCGGTCATCGACTCGATCGAAGTCAAGCGCCGTGGCAAGGTCCGTGCGGGCAAGCTGTACTACCTGCGTGGTCTGGAAGGCAAGAAGGCGCGCATCAAGGAAGATCTCGCCGGAGCGGCCAAGTTCAAGGCCGAGGCGAAGGCCGCTGCTGCCGCCGCAGCGACTGAAGCTGCCAAGTAATTCCGGATTGACTTCCGCTCGAGGCTTCTTGCCCGGGTGCTGTTGATCCAGCGACAGAAAAGCCACCTCCGGGTGGCTTTTCTGCATTCCAGCCCTTGTATTTTCGGTGTCGCGTGTCGTCTGGGCGGCGATACTCCGTTCTGCTTTCGTTCCTGACGTGTACTGCCTGCAATGACCCGATCCGCCTCTTCCGCAACAACAACGCCTCCGGCAACGGTGCGCCTCGACCTGTGGTTGTGGGCTGCGAGGTTCTACAAGAATCGGACACTGTCAAAGCAGGCGATCGAGACCGGCAAGGTCGAGGTGGATGGCCAGCGCGCCAAGGCTTCGCGTGCGGTGAAGGTCGGTGACGCGTTGAAGATCACGCGGTCCGAGGAGACGTTCGTGGTGATGGTGTTGGCGATCAGCGGCAAGCGCGGGTCGGCCGTTATGGCGCAGGGGCTGTACGAGGAATCCGAGGCATCGCGTCGGTCCCGTGACGAAGCCCGGGCCCTGCGCGCGGCTGCGCGTACCGGCTATGAAGCGCCCAGGACCAAGCCGGACAAGCGTGCCCGGCGGTTGATCCGGGCCCTGGGCGATATCGATTCCCTGTAAGGCAAGCGCGCCGGGTGGCCGTGCTCCGGTTTCCCGGCGACGTTCGCTTCCATCAAGGAAATCGCTCTTGCCGGGGCCGGATCAGCGCTTTCCGCCGAACAGCGCGCCACCGATCTTCAGCAGGTCGGACAGTCCGGTGACACCGTCGCCGTCCTGATCGAGCACCGCACCGAGCAGGCCGCCACCGATGCCGCCCTGCTGGCGGATCTGCTGCTGTTCCTGCCCCAACAGGCCACCGAGCGCCTGCGGGGTCGCGCCTGCGCTGCCGCTGCTCATCTGCTTGGCGAGAAAGGCCATCACCAGCGGTGCGAGCATCTTCAACAATGCGCCGGCACGGTCGCCGTCCAATCCGGTAGCCGCGCCCAGACCCTGCGCGGCGGTTTGCTGTCGCGCGCCGAGCACGTGACCGAGGATGTCGCCGCCGTTGCCACCGCCGCCCATCACAGCCCCCAGCACACTGCCAAGATCGAGCCCGCTGTGATCGCGCTGCAGTGCGCCCAGGAGTTGTTGCGCGCCCTGCGGCTGGCTGGCGTTGCGACCCAGGGCACCCATCAGCAGTGGCAGTGCCGCCGATACCGCGCCGGACGTCTGCTCGGGGCTGAGCCCGAGTTGCTGGCCCATCTGCGCCATGGGCTGGCCTTGCAACTGCTGCAGGAGGTCGTTGGTGAGCGAGGTCATGGGGGATTCCGTCACTATCGAGGGGAGGATTGATCCTAGCGGCAAACGCTGGTTGTGGCGTCTATCTTCCTGACGAAGTAAATCCTTGATGCAGGAGATCGGCGGTCAGGCCCCTGCTTACCCCAGCGCCTTGATCCGATACAGCGCTTCCAGTGCCTGTTTGGGCGTGAGTTCGTCGGGATCCAGCGTTGCCAGTGCGTCCAGCGCGGCGGAGCGGGGCGCGAACAGGCCGATCTGCTGGGGCTGGTCGAGCGCGTCGGCGGACATCGCGGGCTTTGGCGCGTCGCGGCTTTCTTGCTCCAGTTCGGCCAGCCGGCCACGCGCCTGGCCGATCACCGACTTCGGCAGTCCGGCCAGCGCGGCCACCTGCAAGCCGTAGCTGCGGTTGGCCGGGCCATCCTTTACCGCGTGCATGAACACCAGCGTCTCGCCGCCCGCCTTGTCGTGGTGCTCCACCGCATCCAGGTGCACATTGGCGATGCCGCTGCCGGGCTCGGCGAGGGTGGTCAGCTCGAAATAATGGGTCGCGATCAGGGTGTGGGAGCGGTTGCTTCCGGCGAGGTGGCGGGCGCAGGCTTCGGCCAGCGCCAGCCCGTCGTAGGTCGAGGTGCCGCGGCCGATCTCGTCCATCAGCACCAGCGACTGATCGGTCGCGTGGTGGAGGATATAGCTGGTCTCGCTCATCTCGACCATGAAGGTCGACTGGCCCTTCGCCAGGTCATCGCCGGCGCCGATGCGGGTCAGGATGCGGTCGATCGGTCCGATCACGGCCCGCGCTGCCGGCACGAAGCTGCCGATGTGGGCGAGCAGCACGATCAGCGCGTTCTGGCGCATGTAGGTGCTCTTGCCGCCCATGTTCGGGCCGGTGATGACCAGCATCCGCCGGTCTTCGTGCAGGACCAGGTCATTGGGTTCGAACGGCTCGCT
>DATJBR010000285.1:0-2339 GCA_035515255.1 Lysobacter sp.
ACCACAAACGGCCGGTTGATCAGGATCGGCTCCGCCAGCATCGCATCGAGCAACTGGTCGTCCGACAGGGTCGGATCGTCCAATCCGAGGGTTTCGTAGGGCGTACCTTTCTTCCGCAGGGCATCGCGCACGCCCAGACCGGCAGCTGCAATCAACTGGACCAGACGATCGCGCGCAGGCGGCTCACGCAGGTACTCGATGACGGTCGGCTCGATACCGGCGTGACGGATCAGCGCCAGCGTGTTGCGCGAGGTGCCGCAGGCCGGGTTGTGATAGATCGTGGCGTCCATCATTGGGTCCTCAACGGCTGGTCGATGAACTCCCACAGCATTCGCTGCGTGTGGGCCGAATGATTTTTGCAATGGTGACACCGGCAGAAACTGCCGGCGCGATCGCGGCGACTGGCGGCAACGTTACCGCACCCGATGCCGTCGCCAACCTTGATGCAGCCAGGTTGTCACCTCAGCGTTCGCTGCAGCGATCGGTGAGCGCCGCGGACATCAGGTCGGCCGTCTCGGCAGTTGTCATGGCGATTGCTTCCTTCAATTTGATTCCAGTATTCTAGAAAAATGGAATTGAAAAACGCAACCATCGCACTCGCTGCCCTCGGGCAGGCGACCCGGCTCTCGGTCTTTCGCCTGCTGGTCGAAGCCGGTCCGGAGGGGCGCATGCCCGGCGAGATCGCCGAGGCGCTGTCGCTGCCCGGCGCGACCTTGTCGTTTCACCTCAAGGAACTCGCCGCGGCGGGGCTGATCCAGGGTGAGCCCCGTGGCCGCTACATCTGCTACCGGGCCGACTTCGATGCCATGAACGGCCTGATCGGCTTCCTTACCGACAACTGCTGCGGCGGCGATCAAAATCAATGCCTTCCTGCCTCCGACAAGCCCCGCAAGGGTACGCAGAAAGTGGGCAAGGGCTGACCCGTGCTGGTTGCACTGCTGATCTTCATTGCCACCATCGCCCTGGTCATCTGGCAGCCGAAAGGCCTCGGGGTCGGCTGGAGCGCCACGCTGGGTGCCGTATTGGCATTGCTGACCGGCGTGGTGGATATAGGGGACATCCCGACGGTCTGGGGCTTTGTCTGGAATGCCACCTTCACTTTCATCGCGGTGATCATCATCAGCCTGTTGCTGGATGAGGCCGGATTCTTCGAGTGGGCGGCGCTGCACGTGGCGCGCTGGGGCAACGGCAGCGGGCGCCGACTGTTCACCTTTCTCGTGTTGCTCGGTGCGGCCGTGGCGGCGTTGTTTGCCAACGATGGTGCGGCGCTGATCCTGACGCCGATCGTCATCGCCATGCTGCTGGCGCTGAGGTTCAGTCCGGCGGCCACGCTGGCCTTCGTGATGGCGGCCGGATTTGTGGCCGACACCGCCAGCCTGCCGCTGGTCGTTTCCAACCTGGTCAACATCGTCTCGGTGGATTACTTCGGCATCGGCTTCGCCGAATATGCCTCGGTCATGATGCCGGTCAACCTGGTCTCTGTTGCAGCAACGCTGGGCATGCTGCTGTGGTTTTTCCGCCGCGACATCCCGGACAGCTATGACGTTGCCCAGCTGAAGGATCCGCGCTCGGCCATCGTCGACCGCACCACCTTCAATGCGGGCTGGGCGGTGCTGGCGTTGCTGCTGGTCGGGTTTTTCGGACTGGAGCGGATCGGCGTGCCGATCAGCGCGGTGGCAGGGGCCGGGGCACTGGTCCTGCTGGGTGTGGCGGCGCGCGGACACAGAATATCGACCCGCAAGGTCATACGGGAAGCGCCGTGGCAGATCGTGGTGTTCTCGCTGGGCATGTACCTGGTGGTCTACGGCCTGCGCAACCAGGGACTGACGGACCATCTGGCCAGGCTGCTGGACGTTGTCGCCGGTTACGGCTTGTGGGGAGCGACGATCGGCACCGGCCTGCTGACGGCTTTCCTGTCGTCGATCATGAACAACCTGCCGACGGTGCTGGTCGGCGCGCTGTCCATTGACGCCAGTCAGGCCGAGGGAACCGTGCGTGAGGCGATGATCTACGCCAATGTCATCGGCAGCGACCTTGGCCCGAAATTCACTCCGATCGGCAGCCTGGCCACGCTGCTCTGGTTGCACGTGCTGGCCCGCAAGAACATCCGGATCGGCTGGGGCTATTACTTCAGGGTCGGCATCGTCCTGACGCTTCCCGTGCTGCTCGTGACCTTGCTGGCTTTGGCAGTGCGGCTGAGCCTCGCGTGATGGATGCGCGACTGGTCCGTGACTGCTCTGCGGAGAGTCGAAGCCGGAGAACCTGCGCATCCACCCGCTTCATGTGAAGTCCTTCAACAGCGACGCCTCCACCAGCACATCGACGCCCGTGGGAGGGCG
>DATJBR010000286.1:0-1518 GCA_035515255.1 Lysobacter sp.
CTGATCTCGGTCAACGGATAGCCCGCGCCCATGACATTGGCAGCCAAGGTATCGATGCCGTCGGTGAACACGTTGGTCTGGCTGGTCTGGCGGGCACGCTCGGTGTAGTAGCTGGCGCCGGCCACCCAGTCCATCAGGCCGTTGTTGCCGCTGAGCTTGAACTCCTGGTACCAGCTCTGGTTCTTCTCCAGGTTGGCGGTGTCCAGGTAGCTGACGATGTGGTTGGTGCCGTCGTAGTCGCCGCGGTTCTCGGTATCGAACTCGCGCCAGGCGGTGGTCGATTCCAGATTGCCCCACAGGAAGGAGTGGTGGACCTTCAGCGTCGCGCCGTCGTAATCGCGCCGTTCCACCGCGCCCACGGTGTCGTTGTACAGCGGCGCGTGCAGCGGATCGAGGTAGTCCGCCGGATTCGGCGGGTACGGCGGCCGCTCGTTCGTGTCGTTCGACAACGCGATCAGGCCGATCGCCGGCTTGGGCAACTGGTCGAGCTTCTCGTGGTCCCATGACAGCAGCACGCGGGTGTTGTCGGAGAGGTTCCAGCGCCAGGCCAGACGGGTGCCGAAGTCGTCGTCGCCGCCGTAGCGCTGGCCGGTGGCGGCATCGCGGATCCAGCCGTCGCTCTGGTTGTCGTAGGCGCTGATCCGCAACGCCATGCTCTCGCCGATGGGCGCGTTGAGCAGCCCGTCGAAATACTGCCGGCCGAAGTTGCCGATGCGCGCGCGTGCGCGCCCCGCGAACTCGTTACCCGGTTCGTTGGTGATGATGGAGATCGCGCCGGCCGCGGCGTTGCGACCGAACAGCGTGCCCTGCGGGCCTTTCAGGACCTCGATGCGCTCCACGTCGTTGAACGCCAGCAAGGCCGCGCCGGAACGCGCGGCGTAGACACCGTCCACGTACACGCCGACCGCCGACTCGGTACCGATGCCGAAGTCGTCGGTGGAAATGCCGCGCAGCTGATAACCGGGCTGGGTCGGCTGATCGCCATTGACCACCAGCCCGGGCACGAACAGGCTCATCTTGCTCAGATCCGTCGCGGCCAGCGCGTCCACCTGCTCGGCGGTGACGATCTGCAACGGGATCGGCACCGACTGCATCTCCTGCTCGCGGCCCTGCGCGGTCACCACCACCGTGTCGAGCAGGGTGGCGCGCGATCCGGGCGCTTTGTCCGGCGTCGGCGCGGCCTCCTGGGCCACGGTGGTGCTGCAGACCAGCACGCCGCCGATGCCGAGCAGCGCGTGGGTCAGGCAGGTCGTCAGCAGGCGCTGGCGAAACGGGCGGACGGTGGACCGGTCTTTGCGCACCATCGGCGTGCATGCGGCATTGCGTGTCGTCATTGCGGTGATCTCCCCATCATCGTGTGGTGGCGTCGATACGCCGATTGCCGCGTCATGCCGACGCGATGGTCCGCTGCACTTCAAGGCTGCGTTTCGCAGTTCCCGGGTTGTGCGGCGATCCATTCCCTGATCAGTGCCACGCCTTCGCGGTGCGATGTGCTGCGCCCCAGCTCCGGCATCATCA
>DATJBR010000287.1:0-7533 GCA_035515255.1 Lysobacter sp.
GGTAGCGGGCCGTGCCATTTCAAGTTGCTGCGGCAGGGTTGCCGTTGAACATCAGGGCTGCGCGCGCGTCGTCGTCGCGTTGGCTTGCGTGCCGGTCGCGACACCGTCGGGTTGCTTGTAGACCGCACCGTCCTTCATCACGAAGGCGACATCCAGCACGCGGGTGATGTCTTCCAGCGGATTGCCCTTGACCGCGACGATGTCGGCGCGCTGGCCGGGTGCGATCACGCCCTGGTCGTCGACGCCGAGCACCTCGGCGGCGCGGATCGTGGCCATCTGCAGCGCGACAGCGGCGGGCACGCCGGCTTCGACCAGATAGACGAACTCGCGTGCGTTGTCACCGTGCGGGCCGACGCCCATATCGGTGCCGAAGGCCATCTTCACGCCGGCCTGGTAGGCGCGTGCGGCGGTGTTCTGGATCAACTCGCCGATCCGGGCCGCCTTCGGGCGCACCACCGCGGGGAAGTAGCCGTCGATCTTCGCCTTGTCGGCGACGAAGCGGCCGGCGTAGACGGTCGGGATGTACCAGGTGCCCTTGCGCTTCATCAGCGCCATCACCTCGTCGCTCATGTAGGTGCCGTGCTCGATGCTGGTCACGCCGGCCTCCACCGCGCGGCGCATGCCTTCCTCGCCGTGGGCGTGGGCGGCGACGCGGTAGCCGTAGTCCTTGGCGGTATCGACGATGGCCTGGATCTCGTCGACCCGGAACTGCGGCGCGTCACCGGATTTTGCGTACGACAGCACGCCGCCGGTCGCGGTGATCTTGATGACGTCGCTGCCGTCCTTGTAGTGCTGGCGCACGGCCTGGCGGGCATCGTCGATCGAGTTGATCACGCCCTCGGTCGGGCCCGGCGGGCCAAGCAGGTGCGACAGGCTGGAGTTGTAGCCGTTGGTCGGATCGGCGTGGCCACCGGTGGTGGCGATCGATTTGCCGGCGGCCCAGATCCGTGGGCCGTCCACGAGGCCCTGGTTGATTGCGTCGCGCAGGTGTGGGCTGACTTCGCCGCCGAGGTCGCGCACGCTGGTGAAGCCGGCCAGCAGGGTTTTCTTCGCATAGCCCACCGATCGGAACGCGTAATCGACGTCGTCCAGCCGGAAGCCTTCCGAGTAGCTGTCCGGACTCGATTGGCTGCCCAGGTGCACGTGCAGGTCGGTCCAGCCCGGCGTGCAGGTGTGCCCCGACAGGTCGACGCCCGCCGTACCCGGCACCTCGGCATGGCCGCCGGTGACCGCGGCGATCCGGCCGTCACGCACCAGCACCGTGTGCGGGCCGAGCACGTCACCGCTGCGGCTGTCGAACAGTTGCCCGCAATGCAGGGCGGTCGATCCGGTGGCGGCGTGGCTGGCGAAGCCCAGGCAGGAGATGGCGAGGGCGGTGCAAACGGCGGTACGGACCAGGCGGACGGTCATGGGCGATATCCGGTGATGGGGCTGACCGGATTGAAGCACGATGGGGCGAAGCACGCCGGCTTGTCACGGCGGCTCAATCGGCCAATTCAACTGAATGGCTTCGATCCCGTCTCGTCCCCGTTTCGATTGCCCACAGCAGCGTGCAATCAGGCCAGCGCGCGGTGATGCACCACGAAGCGGTCACGTCCTTCCGCCTTGGCCCGGTACAGCGCCGTATCGGCCGATGCGATCAATTCGGCAGGGGTGCTGCCATCGAAGGGAAATGTCGCCACGCCCAGCGACGCTGTGTTTGGCCCCAGGGTCTTGCGCAGGTGCACCACAGTGGTGGTGGCGATCGCGCTGCGGATTTCCTCCGCGCGTCGCTGGGCGTCCTCGCTGCTGGTTTCCGGCATCACCACGGTGAACTCTTCGCCGCCGTACCGGCACACGATGTCCTCATCGCGGGTGTGGGCCTGCAGGGTCTGCGCGATGGCCGTCAGCAGTGCGTCGCCGGCAGCATGGCCGTGCTCGTCGTTGAAGCGCTTGAAATGGTCGATGTCGAGCATGATCACCGACAGCGGAAGCCCGCGCCGCTGGCAGCGTTGCAGTTCGCGCTGGGTGTTTTCTTCCAGATAACGGCGGTTGTACAGGCCGGTGAGCGGATCGCGCAGGGATTGCACCCGCAGCGATTCGCGCAGTTGCAGGTTGATCATGGCCAGGCTCAGCTGCTCGGCGATGGCCTCCACCACCTGCACGTCCTCGCTGCTGCCGCCGGTGGCGCCGTTGACATGCAGCAGACCCAGTGAAACGCCCTGGGCCATCAGCGGCACGCACAGGGTCCAGCCGTTTTCCGGGAGGTCTTCGATATGGAGGTGGTTGCAGTAGACGTTGCCCGGTCCGTGGCCGCTGCGGTGCGGCTGGCCGCGGCGCAGACCCCAGCAGGCGGAAGGTGCCCATACCGAGTCGCTGGGAACGGTCTCCATGCCGAAGCGGGACAGCGCCTCGACCTGGTTCAACGACGAGCGCAGCACGTAACAGCGACCACCGGCAGTCGGCAGCATCTGCGCGATCACCTCGGCGGTGACGCTCAGCGCCTCGTTCAGGTTTTCGCAGCTTTGCAGGATGCCGGCGTACGCGCCCAGCACGCGGCGCTGTTCGGAGAGGCGGCTGCGTTGCTCCAGCGATATCGCCAACTCCCTCATGGTGTTGCGCGCTTCCCGCTCCAGCTTCAGGCTGCGTCGGTTCTCCCGCGTGAGGCCGCCCAGCAGCACGCCCAGCAGTGCCAGCGGCAACAGGATGCCGATCACCACACCGGCGGTGGTGATGGTGGCAAGGGTGGCCATGGTCTGGCGACGCTCGCGCAACAGATGATGCTCCTGGGTCAGCACGGTATCGATGAGCAGGTTGATCTGCTGCATCTGGCCGAAGCCGGGGCTGTTGAGCCCTTCGCGCTGCGCCTCGGCCATGCCCAGATCCTGCTGCATGTCGATCAGCCGTTGCAGTTCGGTCAGCCGTTGCTCCACCAGCGTCTCTACTTCGAGCGCGCGGGCCTGCCGGGCCGGATCGTCCCGGGTGATGACGACCAGTTGCGAAGCGGCATTCTGGGCCGCCGGAAACGTGGCCTGGTATTCGGCCAGCAGTTGCTTGCGGCCGCTGAGGCGGTAGCCGCGGGCATCGGATTCGGCCGATCGGATCGAGGACCGGATCGCTTCTGCCGTGCTGATCACCTGGTAGCTGTGTTCCACCAGGTCGGTGCTGCGGGTGAAGTTGCGGATGCTCAGCACCATGGCCACGCCGACGCAGATCAGCAGCGCCGCCGACAGGATGAAGGCCGGGATGCGGTACGGGCTGAGGCGGCTGGATGGGGCGGAGGTGACGGGAGGCATCGTGGTCGGGGTCATCAAGTGGATAAATGGTTCAAGCGGGACAAAGCAACAACTGTGCCAGCGAGCGTGTGAAGTCGCGGGTCATGCACGCGGGCGTTCAGTGACAACAAGTAGCGACAACGGCGCTCCGGCTCGCCGCGTGGCGGCGTTTGGTGCACTGCGGTAGGCTTTCCGGTCTCTCCGTTTCCGGTCCGTACCGTGTCCATTGAAGCCTCCAACGACTCCGGCACCATCGATCATGGCGGTGCCAGCCCGCTCGCATTCGACCCCCAGGTCGTGGAGCTTGCCGCCCAGCGCTACTGGGACGGCACCCGTGCGTTCGAGGTCGGCGAGTCGTCGGACAAGCCCAAGTACTACTGCCTGTCGATGCTGCCGTACCCGTCGGGTGCGTTGCACATGGGCCACGTGCGCAACTACACCATCAGCGACGTGATCAGCCGTTACAAAAGGATGACCGGCCACAACGTGCTGCAGCCGATGGGCTGGGACGCGTTCGGCCTGCCGGCGGAGAACGCCGCGATCAAGCACCACACCGCGCCCGCGAAGTGGACCTACGCCAACATCGGCCACATGAAGGCGCAGCTGCGGCAGATGGGCTACGCGATCGACTGGTCGCGCGAGTTCGCCACCTGCGAGCCGTCGTACTACGTGCACGAGCAGCGCATGTTCGTGCGGTTGATGAAGCAGGGCCTGGCCTACCGCCGGAACTCGGTGGTCAACTGGGATCCGGTCGACCAGACCGTGCTGGCCAACGAGCAGGTCATCGATGGCCGCGGCTGGCGCACCGGCGCACTGGTGGAGAAGCGCGAGATTCCGCAGTGGTTCCTGAAGATCACCGACTACGCGCAGGAGCTGCTCGACGGGCTGGACAACCTGCCGGGCTGGCCCGATGCGGTCAAGACCATGCAGCGCAACTGGATCGGCCGTTCCGAGGGTTTGGAGATCCGTTTCGACGTGCGCGATGCCGGCGGCGCTGCGGTGGAGCCGTTGACCGTGTTCACCACCCGCCCCGACACCCTGATGGGGGTGACGTTCGTGTCGATCGCGGCCGAGCATCCGCTGGCCACGCATGCGGCCACCGGCAACGAGGACCTGGCCGCGTTCATCGCCGACCTGCGCAAGGGCGGTGTCAGCGAGGCCGAGCTGGAGACGCAGGAAAAGCGCGGCATGGACACCGGCCTGCGCGCCATCCACCCGGTCACCGGCGAGGAACTGCCGGTGTACGTCGCCAACTTCGTGCTGATGAACTACGGCACCGGCGCGGTGATGGCGGTGCCGGGCCATGACGAGCGCGACCACGAATTCGCGACGCGTTACCAACTGCCGATCAAGCTGGTGATCGTGCCCGATGCGGTGCGCGATGCGTTGAAAGAAATCGGTCGCGACCTGGGCTCGCATGCCGACCCGATGCGCAGCGCGCTCGGCCAGGGCGGCGCTACCGATGCCTACGACACCGGTGCGGCGGTGCAGGTGGTCGAGCAGTTCCAGCAGAGCCTGGCCGGACAGGCCTATACCGAGCGCGGCTGGCTGGTGAATTCCGGCGACTACGACGGCCTGGATTTCCAGCAGGCTTTCGACGCGCTGGCCACGAAGTTCGAGGCCGAAGGCCGCGGTTCGCGCCGGGTCAATTTCCGCCTGCGCGACTGGGGCGTGAGCCGCCAGCGTTACTGGGGTTGCCCGATCCCGGTGATCTACTGCCAGGCTTGCGGCGCGGTACCGGTGCCGGAAGACCAGCTGCCGGTGGTGCTGCCGGAGGATGTCGCATTCATGGGCACCGGCTCGCCGATCAAGGCGGACCCGGAATGGCGCAAGACCGCGTGTCCCACCTGCGGCGGCGCGGCCGAGCGCGAGACCGACACCTTCGACACCTTCATGGAGTCGAGCTGGTACTACGCGCGCTACACCTCGCCGGGCGCGGCCACCCAGGTGGATGGGCGCGCCAACCACTGGCTGCCGGTCGACCAGTACATCGGCGGCGTCGAGCACGCGATCCTGCACCTGCTGTATTTCCGCTTCTACCACCGCCTGTTGCGCGACCAGGGCCTGGTCGACAGCGACGAGCCGGCGACCAACCTGCTGACCCAGGGCATGGTGATCGCCGAAACCTTCTATCGCGAAGCCGCGAACGGCGCGAAGGACTGGATCAACCCGGCCGATGTGGCGATTGTCCGCGACGAGCGCGGCCGCATCACCGGGGCGACCCTGAAGGCCGACGGAAAACCGGTGGTGATCGGTGGCATCGAGAAGATGTCCAAGTCCAAGAACAACGGCGTCGACCCGCGGCTGATGGTCGACAAGTTCGGTGCCGACACGGTGCGGCTGTTCTCGATGTTCGCAGCGCCGCCGGAGCTGTCGCTGGAGTGGAACGAGGCCGGCGTCGAGGGCATGGCGCGCTTCCTGCGCCGGTTCTGGCGCGAGGTGCTGACCCACGTCGGCCAGCCCGACCACCCCGACATCCACGATCTGCTGAAGGGCGGTGCGGTGCTGGATGCGGCGCAGAAGACGCTGCGCCGGCAACTGCACGAAACCATCCAGAAGGTCGGGGATGATTACGGTCGCCGCCACGCCTTCAACACCGCGATCGCCGCGCTGATGGAGCTGCTCAACCATGTCGCCAGGTTCAACGACATGAGCGATGCGGGCCGGGCGGTACGCCACGAGGCGCTGCAGGCGATGGTATTGCTGCTGAACCCGGTCACTCCGCACACCAGCCATGCCCTGTGGCAGGCGCTGGGCCATCCGGAGACGCTGCTGGAGGACGTGCCGTTCCCGCCGGTCGATCCAGCTGCGCTGGCTCGCGACGCAGTGGTGATGGCGGTACAGGTCAACGGCAAACTGCGCGGCACCATCGAGGTGCCGGTCAACCTGGACAAGGCCGAGGTCGAGCGCCTGGCGCTGGCCGAGCCGCACGTGGCGAGGTTCCTGGAGGGCCTGAGCGTGCGCAAGGTGATCGTGGTGCCGGGCAAGATCGTCAATATCGTCGCAGGCTGAACGGTTTGACTGCTCGCCGTACCCGGTTCAGCCCGGCATCGTCCTGGCGCTTGATGCGCCCATCCGCGTCGGTCAGACTGCCACGATGATCCGACGCCTGCTGTCCCTCGTTCTCGTGCTGGTCCTGTCGGCCTGCGGTTTCCAGTTGCGCAACGCGCTGACCCTGCCGGCCGAACTGGATCCGGTGAAGGTGACCTCGACCAGCCGTTACAGCCCGCTGGCGGAGTCCCTGTCCCAGGCCCTGACCCGGGCCGGGGCAACGCCGGCCACTGCGGCGACCAAGACGCCGGCCGTCCTGCAGATCAAGGCCGAACGTTGGGGCGATACCCCGATCAGCGTCGATTCGCGCGGCCGCGCGCAGGAATTCAGCCTGCGCTACGCGGTGGTGTTCGAATTGCGCAACGGCGATGGCACGGTGCTGGTGCCGGAGCAGAACATCGAACTGTCGCGCGACTACATCTCGGTGCCGAACAACTCGATCGGTACCGAGGGCGAGCGCGACATCCTGGTGCGCGAGATGCAGCGCGAGATGACCGCGTCGATCCTGCGCCGGATTGATGCCGCCACCGGCGCCGAGCACGTGTCCGGCGACCCGGCCAAGGCGTTCATCCGCACCACCGATGCCGCCAGGGCCGCGATGGAAGCGGCCGACGCGCTCGCGCCGCTGCCTGCGCAGTCCGTGCCTGCGCCAGTTCCTGCACCCGTGCCGCCGCCGGCCGACGATCCCGACGTCGACCCAACCCCGGGCCACCCGCGCTGAGCATGGAACTCAAACCGGAACAGCTGGTCGCCCAGCTCGGGTCCGGGTCGCTCAGCCCCGCCTACCTGATCGCCGGCTCCGAGCCGTTGCGCGTGCTCGAGGCCGCTGACGCCGTCCGCGCCGCCGCGCGTGCCCAGGGCATCGACGAGCGCGAGGTGTTCGAGGCCGAAGGCAATCAGCGCGAGCCCGACTGGGCGGCGATGAGGGCCACGTTCGGCGCGCCCAGCCTGTTTGCCACTCGCCGGCTGGTGGAGTTGCGCCTGCCGACCGGCAAACCGGGCAAGGACGGCGGTGCGTTGATCAGCGAATTCTGCGCGCAGCCGCCCGCCGACGTGGTGCTGCTGGTGACCGCCGGCGAGTGGAGCCGGAAGCACGCCGGCAAATGGAGCGAGGCGATCGGCAAGGTCGGCAAGATCGCGGTCGCCTGGCCGATCAAGCCGCATGAGCTGTCCGGCTGGGTCGAGCAACGGCTGCGCTCGCGTGGCGTACGCGCCGAACCCGATGCCG
>DATJBR010000288.1:0-2359 GCA_035515255.1 Lysobacter sp.
GCGCGCCTGGAATGTGTATGTCGTTGAAAGACACAAGGCCGCACGATGCGGCCCCGGTCTGTAGCGCCGGGCGCGGCACGCCGATCCTTGACCGGTCGCACCGCCACCCATGTGCGGATTACGCCTTGACGTGCGTCGTGACGTAGTCGATCGCCTGCTGCACCGAGGTGATCTTCTCGGCTTCCTCGTCCGGGATCTCGCACTCGAACTCTTCTTCCAGTGCCATCACGAGTTCGACGGTATCGAGGGAGTCGGCGCCGAGGTCGTCGACGAACGAAGCGTTGTTGGTGACTTCTTCTTCCTTGACGCCAAGCTGTTCGACCACGATCTTCTTGACGCGCTCTTCGATGCTGCTCATTGGTATTCACTCCTCCCGTACGGGATATTCGATGGAATAGTGTAGTGGAATCGAGGCCTTCGCGACTATCCGCAAAAGCCCTTTCGCCCCAGTTACTTGCTGTGTACTTGGTGCGTACTTCGTGCGCATCCAGCGCTACGGCATGTACATCCCGCCGTTGACGTGCAGGGTTTCCCCGGTGATGTAGGCCGCCGACGGACCGGCCAGGAAAGCCACCGCGCGGGCAATGTCGGCCGGCTCGCCGAAACGGCCCAGGGCAATCTGGCCCAGCATCGCCCCCTTGGCGTCCTCGGGCAATGCGCGGGTCATGTCGGTATCGATGAATCCGGGCGCTACCACGTTGACGGTGACGCCACGGCTGCCGATTTCCTTCGCCAGCGACTTGCTGAACGCGATGATGCCCGCCTTCGCCGCCGCGTAGTTGGCCTGTCCGGCATTGCCGGTGACGCCGATGACCGAGGCGATATTGACGATGCGGCCGCGACGGGACTTCATCATCGAGCGCATGACAGCCTTGGACGTGCGGTAGACGCTGCTCAGGTTGGTGTCGATCACCGCCTGCCAGTCCTCGTCCTTCATGCGCAGCAACAGGTTGTCGCGGGTGATGCCGGCGTTGTTGACCAGGATCGAAATTGCGCCGATGTCCTTGCCGATGCTGTCGATCAGCGCGGCGGTGGCTTCGGCATCGGCCACATCGACCACGCGGCCATGGCCGCCATGGGCGGACAGGCGCGCGGCGATCGCGGCAGCACCGGCTTCGGAGGTGGCGGTGCCGATCACGGTCGCGCCCTGGGCGGCCAGTTCGTCGGCAATCGCGGCGCCGATGCCGCGGCTGGCACCGGTGACGAGGGCGATCTCGCCATGAAGGGGTTGGTTGCTCATGTCTTTATTCCTGCTCTTGCACGAACCGCGTCCGCGGATTCCTGCTCGTTGGGTTATTTCCAGTCGGCCAGTGCGGCGTCAAGCTCGGCGGGCGTGCCGATCGTACGTGCATCAAGCGATTTGTCGATGCGCTTGGCCAGCCCGGCCAGCACCTTGCCCGGACCGCATTCGGCCACGCGGGTCGCGCCGTGTTCGGCCAACGTCCGCACGCAGGTGGTCCATTGCACCGGCAGATACAGCTGGCGGACCAGGGCATCGCGGATCGCCTCGACGGTGTCGTGGACCCGGCCATCGACGTTCTGCACCACCGGCAAGGCCGGCGCATGCCACTGGATATCGTTCATGGCCACGGCCAGACGGTCCGCCGCATCGCGCATCAGCGGCGTATGCGAGGGCACACTGACCGCCAGCTTGACCGCCTTGCGCACACCGCGCTCGGCGAGCAGGGTCAGGGCCTTGTCGACCGCCGCCGCATGACCGCCGATCACGATCTGGCCGGGCGAGTTGTAGTTGGCCGGCACCACCACGTCCCGGCCCGAGACCGAGCCGCAGGCCTGCTCGACCAGCACGTCGTCGGCACCCAGGATCGCCGCCATCGCGCCGGTGCCGGCCGGTGCTGCGGCCTGCATCAACTGACCGCGCAGGCGCACGAGCTTCGCCGCCTCGCCCAGGCCGAGCACGCCAGCGGCGACCAGCGCGCTGTATTCGCCAAGACTGTGTCCTGCCAACTGCGCCGGCTGCGCGCCACCGCGCGCCTGCCACAGGCGCCACACCGCCACCCCGGCGGCCAGCAGCGCCGGCTGGGTGAACTCGGTCTGGTTGAGCTGGGCTTCCGGCCCTTGCTGGCTCAGCGCCCACAAGTCCGCGCCGGCACCGTCACCGGCCTCCGCGAAGGTGTCCGCGATGATCGGGGACTGCTGGGCGAGCTCGCCGAGCATGCCCAGCGACTGCGAGCCCTGGCCCGGAAACACGAAAGCCAGCTGGTGATCCACGATTGGATGTTCGACGCTCTGAGAATCGCTCACACGGCGTCCCTTGCAAATGAAACGCGCCATCATACGAGCGATTGCGCCGACCCGTCTGTACCGGGCCGTACTGTTGCCGGCCCGGTGCGGGAAG
>DATJBR010000289.1:0-4795 GCA_035515255.1 Lysobacter sp.
CGGCACCCAGGCGTGAGTGCTTCGGTGTGCCTGTGGTTGCGTGTTGGCCTCTTACGGCAGTTCGTCGTGTTCCGGCGTCTCGGCATCCTCGGCCGCCGGTTCGCCACCCAGCATCAGCTCGCGCAGCTGCCGGAACAGCTCGCGGAAGGCGCGCGGCGGTTTGTTGCGCTTGCGTTCCTCCAGCGTGTTGCGCACCAGCTGGCGCAGGTTCTGGCGATCGGCTTCCGGGTGCAGGTCCAGCAGTTCGGCCAGCGCCGCGTCGCCTTCGTCCAGCAGGCGGTCGCGCCAGGCCTCGACCCGGTGCATCGCCGCGATCTCGCGGCGGGCGGTGTCGCCCTTGGCGTCCAGTGCATCGCGGATCGTATCCAGCGTTTCCTCATCCTCGCGCCGCATCTGCTTGGCCAGGAACGCCAGTTGGCGCTTGTGCGCGATGTGCGAGGTGATGCGTCGTGTCTCGCGGATGTGCGGCAGGAGCGACTCCGGTATCGGCAGCCGCGACAGCTGGGCGTCGGTCAGGTCGACCAGCTGCTGGCAGATCGCCAGCACCTCCAGCGCATCACGGCGTTGCTGGCTGCGGCTGTCGCCACGGAATTCGCCGGTTTCTTCGTCTATGCCACGCATCGTTGATACCCACTTTGTTGCCGGCGCTGCGCGGAGTTTGCTCCCCGCAGGCCAAACCAGAAACAGGTTCCCGGGTGCCGACCCGGAACCGCAGCCCGCAAGGATAAGACATTGAACGCCATCACCCCCGCCTCCGCGCCCGTCCATGCCGACAGCGATGCCCATCTGGACATGCTCGCGGCGCTGTCCGCCCGCCTGCTCGACAGCGCCCGAGCCCAAGGTGCCGACCAGGCCGAGGTGTCATGCTCGGAGGACACCGGGCTGAACGTCAACGTGCGCATGGGCGAGGTCGAGACGGTCGAATCGACCCGCGATCGCGGCATTGCGGTCACCGTCTATTTCGACGGCCGCAAGGGCAGCGCCTCGACCGCCGACCTGCGCGAGGACAGTCTGGTCGCCACGGTCGAGCAGGCCTGCGCGATCGCGCGCTACACCGAGCACGATCCAGCCGCCGGCCTCGCCGATGCGGAGCTGATGGCGACCGACCTGCGCGAGTTCGACAGTTGGCACCCTTGGGCGATCGGGGCCGACCAGGCCATCGACCTGGCGCTGGCCTGCGAACAGGCGGGCCGCGATTTCGACCCGCGGCTGGAGAATTCCGACGGCGCGTCGGTCGGCAGTGGCAGCAGCCTGTCGGTGTATGCCAACTCGCACGGTTTTGTCGGCCGCGAGCGAAGCACCCAGCACAGCCTGGGTTGCGCGCTGATCGCCGGCCGCGGCGAGGACATGCAGCGCGACGGCTGGTACAGCATCGCGCTGGCCGCCGACGGGCTGGAGTCCCCGGCGGCGATCGGGCGCAAGGCCGCCGAGCGTGCGATCTCGCGCCTCGCTCCACGGCAGATTCCTACCGGCGAGTATCCGGTGCTGTTCTCGGCCGAGATTGCCCGCTCGCTGGTCGGCCACCTGCTGGGTGCGGTGTCCGGCGGTGCCTTGTACCGGCGCGCGAGCTTCCTGCTCGACAGCGTCGGCACGCAGCTGTTTCCGGACTGGTTCGCGATCGAGGAACAACCGTTCCTGCCGCGCGGCTTCCGCTCGTCCTCGTTCGATGCCGAGGGCGTGGCGACGCGCGAGTCGGCCTTGATCGCCGGCGGCGTCCTGCAGCGCTACGTGCTCGGCAGCTACTCGGCCCGTCGGCTGGGGCTGCGGACGACGGCCAACGCCGGCGGCGTGCACAACCTGCAGGTGGCCGCGAATGCTGGCGACCAGTCATCGATGCTGGCCGGCATGGGGCGCGGCCTGCTGGTTACCGAGTTGATGGGGCAGGGCGTGAACAACATCACTGGAGACTACTCGCGCGGTGCGGCGGGTTTCTGGGTCGAGGACGGCCAGATCCAGTACCCGGTGGACGGCATCACCATCGCCGGCAATCTGAAAAGCATGTTCGCCGCGATCGAGGCGGTCGGCAGCGATGTCGATGCGCGTTCGCACATCCGCACCGGTTCGATCCTGATCGGGAAGATGACGGTGGCCGGCGAAGGTTGACCGCCGAAGGCGTCCTGCCGGTTGACCTGTCGCCGCAATGCGCCGACATTCAAGGGTGTTTCGACCGGGGAGTCACCCATGAGCCAGAACGAGAATGAAACCGCCGGCAGCCCGCCGCCGGAGCAAGAACCCCAAGCCCAGGTTTCCCACGAGCCGGCACCCCAGGCGACGCAGGGCAACGGCATTTCCGCCGAGCAGCGCCAGTGGGCGATGTTCGCGCACCTTTCAGCACTGCTCGGTCTGTTCACCGGCGGTGTCGGCTGTGTCATCGGTCCGCTGGTGATCTGGCTGATCAAGAAGGAAACCATGCCGTTCGTCGACGATCAGGGCAAGGAAGCGCTGAACTTCAACATCACCGTGGCGGCTTCCGCCTTGATCCTCACGGTGGTGGGCACGATCCTGCTGGTGATCCTGGTCGGCTTCCTGTTCTATTTCGCGGTTTTCCTGCTGGGTATCTATTGGCTGGTGATGACCGTCATCGCAGCGATCAACGCCAATGAAGGCGTCAGCTACCGTTATCCGTTCACGGTAAGGCTGATCAAGTAGGCGCGCTGGTCGAACAGAAATTCCGCGCAAGAATTCAACGGGCCCCGGTGATGTTTCTCCGGGGCCCGTTGCTTTTGGTTGTGCCGATAGGTTTGCGAGGTCCCTTTCGAGGGACGGGCGGTCGGCGACGTCAAACTCTGCGCGTTCGCGGCTGAAGCGGCTCCTGCAAAATTCCCTTCGGTCGTCCGATTGGACCTCCTCCGGTCGCAGGAGCGGCTTCAGCCGCGACCTGGCCATCACTGGGTCATCCGGGACGGCGAGTGATTACGGCTGTCGTGACTCCGTAGGAACGTGGTCGCGACTTGTATGTCGCGACCACGTTCCCTATGCCGCCACCCACACCGTCAACGCGTCCGGGGCTGCTGTTGGTCCCTGGCCGTGAACGATCAGCGCCGCGCCTGCCGATCCAGCTGATCCAGCCGGTGATCCAGCGGCGGGTGGGTACGGTACATCTGGGTCAGCCGGGCCGAACGGGTGCCGAGCGCCGTCATCTTCTGCAGCACGGCGTAGAACGCCAGTGGATCGAAGCCCGAGCGCGCCAGGTAGATGCCGGCGGCCTGGTCGGCGCGGTACTCGGCATCGCGGTCCAGACTGCTCATCAGCACGGTGGCGCCGTGCCGGCTCACGTAATCCTTGGCATAGCTGGCAGCACCGGGGGCGCGGACCTGAGCCATCGCGATGTCCTTGCCGACGCGGGCGACCTCCTGCTTGCGGATCACCTCGTAGTGGTCGCGCTGGACGACGTGGCCCAATTCGTGCGCGATCACCGCGGCGATTTCGGCATCGTCGGCGAGCAGGTCGTACAGTCCGCGCGTCATCAGGATGTAGCCGCCCGGCGCGGCGAAGGCGTTGACCTCGCCGTCGTCGATGATGCCGAACGTCCACGGCAGGTCGGGCCGCGCGGTCTGCGATGCGACCCAGCGACCGACCAGGTTCACGCGTTTCTGTGCCTCGTCGTCGGCCCACAGCGGCGCGGCACCCAGCACGCGACCGGCGATGGCGGGCCCCAACTCCAGCTCTTCTGCAAGTAGCTCCTGCTCGGATTTGCCGACGGCACGGTCGGCCACGCGCATCGCGTTATCACCGATGGCGCCGGCGCCCAGTTTCGACAGCAGGCCGCGAGCCGAGGACAGTCCCTTGCGCTTTTCGGCCTGGGTCGCCTGCGGGCGGTTGCCGACAGAAGCCACCGAGGCTTCCCCTGCCCAGTTGATTTTTTTTGCCTGCCAGCCCTGCGAGCGGGCGTAGGCGGTGGCCGTCGCCGGGTCGACACGATGGTTCTGAAGACGTGTCATCCCGGCACTGTCGTAGCCGGCGCGTTGCAGGCTGCTTTCGTTGATGCCGCGCACGCTGGCGGTTTCGGTCACCCGGCCCTTGCCCGCGTTGCCGGTGAACAGCGCTTGCGTGTTGGCAGCGGGCGCCTCGTTGCCGGCGTAGGCCATGCGCACGTCGTTGATGCGCACGTAGCCGGTCTTGCCGGCACCCAGTTCAAGCCGGTACCACAAGCCCTGCTGGGCGATGATCCTGACCGCGGCGTTGCGCGACAGGGTGGCGACTTTCGCGGTATCGAAGGCGGGGCCGCTGTGCACGTCGACCGACCCCTTGTGCACGACGGCCGGCATCTCGGCCGGGGTACCGGCAGCGGCAACCAGGCCACTCGCGCCGGCAAGCAGCAGGAAGGTAATCGTGCGGAAACTCATCCAGTGGCGCATGCGTCGTCTCCATCAGGCGGTCGGCCTGTCTGAACATGGGTGTTTGCGGCCGTCAGTGGCCATTCGTCACAGCGGTTGAAATCCTGCCCCAGCAGCGCCCGCAGCTGCAATCGTTCACGCTCGCGGTCATCGTCGCCGATCCTTGCCGCCGCCATGCACACCTGCGCCTGGCAGGTGTCGTCGAGCTGCTGGTTGATGGTGTTGATTTCTGCGTACAACGCGTCCAGGTCGCGTCGTACCTGCGTACGCACGTCGGCCTCATCCGTGCCTTTCCAGACCAGCAGCATCAGGTCGTCAAGGATCGCGTTGAGCCAGCTCTTGCGCTCGACGATGCCCTCGACCATGACGATGTCGCCAGTGGTGTACACGAACCGGCGCAGGGCGCGGCGGTACTCGCGACGCTTGCGCTTGTAGATGACCGGGTCCAGGTCCGCCGC
>DATJBR010000290.1:0-5000 GCA_035515255.1 Lysobacter sp.
GGCAGGAGCAGGCAACGTCAGGCGTCCGGGTGTGGTCGGGTCTGGGGCGGTCAGCGTAAGCTAATCCGTGGGGAGCGGCCGTGCCGCAGGATGAGACACATGTCTGCCGTCATTGACACCATTGCGGGCCCGTCGCGGGCCCACCGCGCGTCGGCGCTGGCCGCCGGCGCGCCGGAGCGGGCGATCGCGTTCGATGCGCGCGGGCCGGTTTCGCTGGCGCGGTTCCTGCGCGAGGTGAACGGCGTGGCGGCCTGCCTGCCCGCGGCCGCCCACGCGATCAATCTCTGTGAGGACCGTTACCGTTTCCTGGTCGCGTTCTGTGCCGCCACCGCGCGCGGCCAGACCACCTTGCTGCCGTCATCGCGCGCGCCGGCGGTGATCGAGCAGGCGCGCGCCGCGCATCCCGGCGCCTATTGCATCGCCGAAGATGCCGGCGACGGCATGACGCCGCCGCATCACTATCTGTTGCCCGGGACGTTGCCGCAGGCCGATGGCGCGTCGCCGTGGATCGATGACGCTGCGCTGGTGGCGATCGGCTTCACCTCGGGCAGCACTGGACAGCCGCTCGCGACGCCCAAACGCTGGGGGTCGTTCCGTACCAGCACTGCCCAGAACCTGGTCGCGCTGGCGGGCCTGCTGGCCGAGGTGCCCGGTGTGATGACGCCGCTGGTGGCGACGGTGCCGCCGCAACACATGTACGGGATGGAAATGTCCGTGCTGCTGCCGATGCTCGGCCCGGTGACGGTGCATTCGGCGCGGCCGTTTTTTCCCGAAGACATCGTGCGCGCGCTGGGCGATGCCGGTGCCCCGCCGTTGCTGGTGACCAGCCCGGTGCATCTGCGGACGCTGCTGCAATCGGGTGTGGCGTTGCCGCCGTTGGCCGGCATTGTCTGCTCCACCGCGCCGTTGTCGGCTGAACTCGCCGCTGCTGCGGAAGCGCGCTATCGCTGCGAGGTGCGCGAGTTGTTCGGCTCGACCGAGACCTGCGTGATCGCGCGCCGCCGCACTGCGGTGGAAACCGCGTGGACACCGCTGCCCGGCGTGCGCTTGCTGCCGCAGCCCGACGGCACCGCGGTGCACGCCGCGCACCTGGCCAGGCCGGTCGTGCTGGCGGATCTGGTGGAGCTGCACCCCGATGGCCGGTTCACGTTGCGCGGGCGCCATGCGGATCTGCTCGAAATCGCCGGCAAACGCGCGTCTCTGGGCGACCTGACCCGCCAGCTGCTGGCCCTGCCGGGCGTGGTCGATGGCGTGGTGCTGCAACTCGATGGAGACGACGATGGCGGGGTGCGCCGGATCGCGGCGCTGGTGGTCGCGCCCGGTCTGGACGAGGCGTCGATCCTGCAGGCACTGCGCGGACAGTGCGACCCGGTGTTCCTGCCAAGGCGCCTGCGTCGCGTCGAGCGCTTGCCCCGCAACGACACCGGAAAACTGCCGCGACAGGCCTTGCTGGACTTGCTGCACGGCTGATCCGATCACAGACATCTCCGTCACGCATCCCTGTACAGACTGGGTTCGCCCCCACACAGGGGAGCATTTCAATCCCTCTGGATGGATCAAGGAGACACGAGCATGGGCATCATTATCTGGTTGATTGTTGGCGGCGTCATCGGCTGGATCGCCAGCATGATCATGAAGACCGACGGACAGCAGGGCATCATCCTGAACGTCATCGTCGGCATCGTCGGTGCGTTCATCGGCGGCTGGCTGGCCGGCATATTCGGCATCGCCGGCGGCAGCATCGGCTCGGGCATCAGCATTCCCAGCATCCTGATTTCGCTGGTGGGCGCGATCATCCTGCTGGCGATCGTGAACCTGTTCCGTCGTGGTCGTCCGCGTTGATCACGCAGCGATAAGCATGCCGTGATGAGCATGCAGCGCTGATCGGCGCAGTCATCGAAGACGAAGGCCCGGTATTCCCGGGCCTTCATCATTCTGGCGATCCGTCGGCTTGGCCGGAGCCAGGCGCGGATTGATCAGCCCAGCTGCACCCATGCCGGGGCGTGATCGCTTGGCCGCTCCCACGTGCGCGGCTCGCGATCGATGCCGGCGTCGATGCAGCGGTCTTTCAGGGCGTCCGACACCAGCGTCAGGTCGATCCGCAGTCCCAGATCACGACGGAACGCCGCCTGGCGGTAATCCCACCAGCTGAAGACGCCGGCGTCGTCGTGGTGCAGGCGGTAGGCGTCATGCAGGCCCAGATCCAGCAGGCCCTGCAGGGCGGCCCGCTCGGCGGTCGAGGTCAGGATGTGGCCGTCGTTCCACACGGCCGGATCGTGCACGTCGCGATCATCGGGAGCGATGTTGAAATCGCCCATCACCACGACTTCGGAGTGGGCCTGCAGCTCGGCGGCGATCCATTCGTGCGCCGCTTCCAGCCAGCGCAGCTTGTAGGCGTATTTGTCGGTGCCGATGTCCTGGCCGTTGACGACATAGAGGTTGACCACCCGCACCCCGGCGACGGTGGCGGCGATCACGCGTTTTTGCTCGTCCTCGAAACCCGGGATGCCGATCTGCACATCCTCAGCCGGTTCCCGCGACAGGATCGCCACGCCGTTGTAGGTCTTCTGGCCGCTGAACACAGTTCGGTAGCCCGCCGCGGCCAGGGCGGTGTCGGGGAAGCGCTCGTCGTCGAGCTTGGTTTCCTGCAGGCCGACCACGTCGGGTGCGAACGCGGTCAGCCACTGCTCCAGATGCGGCAGGCGGACATTGAGGGAGTTGACGTTCCAGCTGGCGATTTTCATCCACGCAGTCTAGCCGGGCGGCGTATCGGGTCCAGCCCGGCGGAGGGCCGCGCCGATTCTCCGGCGCGGTCGAGCGAGGGCGTCAGCGTCAGTTTGACGGGCTCTGGCGCGATCGCTTCCCGCCGGCTTGGCGGGGCGGTCGCCTTTGCCGGCGGTTACTTCAGCGTGCGTTCGAACAGCTCCAGGATCCGGCGGTATTCGTCGTACCAGCTGTCGGCATGCACGAAACCGTGACGCTCGAGCGGGTAGCTGGCCAGCTCCCACTTGTCCTTGCGCAGCTCGATCAGGCGCTGGGCAAGCATCACCGAGTCCTTGTAGAACACGTTGTTGTCGATCATGCCGTGGGCGATCAGCAGGTGGTCCTGCAGGCCGTCGGCGAACTCCAGCGGCGAGGAAGCCAGGTAAGCCTCCGGATCCACTTCGGGCGTGTTGAGGATGTTGGAGGTGTATTCGTGGTTGTACTGCGACCAGTCGGTCACCGGCCGCAGTGCGGCGCCGGCCTTGAACGTGCCCGGCGACTTGAACAGCGCCATGAAGGTCAGGAAGCCGCCGTAGCTGCCGCCATAGATGCCGGCGCGGTCGACGTCGGCCTGCTTGTTCGCGCCCAGCCAGGCCAGGCCGTCGAGGTAGTCCTGCAGCTCGGGCGTGCCCATCCGGCGGTAGATCGCGGTGCGCCAGTCGCGGCCGTAGCCTTCGGAGGCGCGGAAGTCGAGGTCGAGCACGACATAGCCGCGCTGCACCAGCAGGTTGTGGAACATCTGCTCGCGGAAGTACACCGGGTAGCGCTCATGCACGTTCTGCAGGTAGCCGGCACCGTGGACGAACATCACCACCGGGTACTTTCTGCCCGCCTCCATCACTGGCGGGCCGTAGAACTTGCCCCGGATCGGGCCGGCGCCGTCGCTGGACGGAATCTGCACCATCTCCGGCTGGATCCACTGGCGCGCCTTGTAGGCGGGGGTGCGGGTGTCGGTCAGGGCGACGGTGTCGCCGCCGCTGACATCAACCACCGCCAGCTGTGGCGGCAGGTAGCTGCCGGAATGGCGCACCAGCAGTTTCGCGCCATCGGGCGACAACGCGAAGTTCTCCACCCCATCCAGCGCGGTGACTTCGCGGACTGCGCCGCCGTTGCGGTCGACCGCACAGACCTCGTAGTCGCCGGGCCGGCTGCGGTTGCAGGTAAAGAAGAAGGTGCGGCCGTCGGCGCCGAGCACCGGTGAGGAGACCTCCCACTTGCCCGAGGTCAGCGCGCGCGGGGCGCCGTTGCCTTCGGCCAGGTACAGATGCGAGTAGCCGCTGTGTTCCGACAGCAGCCACAGCGCACCGTCGCCGGTCCAGCCGAAATCGTTGAAGCCCCAGTTGATCCAGGCCGGGTCGGTCAGGCGGTGGCGGACGTTCAGCGTGGCCTTGCCGGCGTTGCCGCCGGTGGGGGTGACGGTCGCGATCCAGCGGTCCTTGTTGTCGACCGCGCGCAGCAATACCGCCGCGCTGCGGCCGTCGTTGCGCCAATGGATCGCCGGGCCGCGGGTGTCGCCGTCGGTTTCCACCCGGACCGCGCGGTTGCCGTCCAGCGGCTTGAGCTCGGCCTGCTCGCGCAATGCGGCCAGCGGGTCGGTGGCGATGCCGGGCAATCCATCGAACGTCAGTTCGGCGACCGTGCCGGTGGCGACTTCCACCAGCCACAGGCGGTGCGGCACCGGGGCGTTGCGGCCGACCCGGGTGCGCGCCTCCTCGAATTCCTCGTAACCCGACTCGGTGACGTACGTGGGCATCTTGCCCGCCTGGCCCTTGTCGGCGGCCTTGGCCTGGGTCACCGCCAGCAACCATCGGGCATCGGGCGACAGGGCGCTGTCGATGAGCTGGACGTCGTCGCCGAGATACGCCGGCGCCGGGGCGCGGGTCGGGTCGGCGGCGCGCCAGGCCTGGTTCTGCTCGTGCACGGCCTCGCGCTTGGCGCGGTCGTCGGCGAGGGTCTGGATCAGGCGCAGCTGGCGGTCGCGCAGGTCGTCGGGCTTGGGTTGGGTCGCAGGGTCCTTCTCGGCCTTGAGCAGCGCGGCCTGGCTCAGGCCCTGACCGGCACGCCACTGGAACCAGTCGTTGCCGGCGCGGAACACCAGGTTGCCGTCGCGGCTCCACTGCGGCCGTGACTCGGGCGCGTCGCTGCGGGTGACCTGGGTCAGCGCGCCGCTGCGCAGGTCGCGCACGAAGATGTCGCCGTTGCGCACGAACGCGGCCCGGCTGCGGCTGGCATCGTAG
>DATJBR010000291.1:0-3283 GCA_035515255.1 Lysobacter sp.
CGCCGCACCGCGCCAGTGGAGCGGTACCACCAAGGCCACGATGTCCTACGGCTACGGGCTGTCGGCCACGCCGTTGCAGATCGCGGTGGCCTACGCGGCGATCGCCAACGGCGGTCGGGTGATCGCGCCGACTTTCGTCAAAGGCCAGCGCAACGAGGCCCAACAGGCAATGGGTCCGGTGGTCTCGCGTCAGGTGCTGCATGCGATGCAGACCGTGACCGAGACCGGCGGCACCGCCACCCGCGCGGCGATCCTGGGTTACCACGTGGCCGGCAAGACCGGCACCTCGCGCAAGTTCAGCAGCACGGGTGGCTATTCCAAGCAGTACGTGGCGCTGTTCGCCGGCGTGGTGCCGGTGGAGAACCCGCGGTTCTCGATGGTGGTGGTGATCGACGAGCCCGACGCGAGCGCCGGCTTCGGCTATGGCGGCGGCGCGGTCGCGGCACCGGTGTTCAAGAACGTCATGGAAGGCACGCTGCGCCTGATGGACGTGCCGCCGGACGATATCGAGACCTGGCTCGCGGCGCAGGCGGAAGCCCGCAGCAAGCGCATCCGCGCCAACGGGGGCAATCCGGCCAGGAATGCTCCGGTGCTGCCGGAAGTCGCTGCGGTGCCGGTGCGTTCCCATGGTTTGCCGGCCCCGGTACCGATCGGAGGCGCGCCATGACGGCTGCCGTGACGAACGTGATCGACAGCGCCCGGCCGCGCCACATGCGGCTGGGCGAGCTGTTGCCGGATGTCGCCGGAATCCCGCCGGGTCTGGTCATCAGTGGGCTGGTCCAGGACAGCCGCGAGATCCGGCCAGGGGACGCGTTCGTCGCCATCGGCGGCTTCGGCACCCATGGCCTGAAATTCGTCGAGCAGGCGCGTGCGGCCCGGGCCAGCGCGATCCTGTATGAGCCGCCGGCATCGAACGACATTCCCGCACCGGCCGATGCGATTGCCGTTCCCAATCTGCGCGCGCGGATGGGCGGGATGGCCGACCGCTTCCACGGCCGGCCCAGCGCGGAGATGCAGATGGTCGGCGTCACCGGCACCAACGGCAAGACGTCCATCGTGCAACTGCTGGCGCAGGCTTGGCAGTTGCAGGGCGTGCACGGTGCCAGCATCGGCACGCTGGGCGTGGGTATCGGTGGCGCGCTGGTGCCGACCGGTTTCACCACGCCGTTGGTGCTGAAAGTGCATGCGCTGCTGGCCGGCCTGCACGATGCAGGCGCGCAGGCCGTGGCGATGGAAGTCAGCTCCCACGCGCTCGACCAGGGCCGCGTGGACGGCGTGCATTTCGATGTGGCGGTGTTTACCAATCTCACCCGCGACCATCTCGATTACCACGGCGACATGACCAACTATGGCGCGGCCAAGGCGCGGCTGTTCGCCTGGCCCGACCTGAAGGCGGCGGCGATCAATCTCGACGACGCCCACGGCCGCGTGATGCAGGCGGCGTTGCCGTCCGGCGTGCGCATGATCGGGCTGAGTTCACGTGGCCATCCGGAGGCGGTGGTGCATGCGCGGGCCCTGCAACTGGACAACGCCGGTATCGCTTTCGAGCTGGTCTTCCGGCTGCCGGCCGGGGAACAGCACTACGCGGTGCGCTCGCCGTTGCTGGGCCGTTTCAATGTCGACAACCTGGTCGCGGTCGCCGGCGCCCTGCTGGGTATGGGCGCCGTGCCGGCGCAGATCGCGACGACGTTGTCGCAGTTGCAGCCGATCCACGGGCGGATGAACCGCCTCGGCGGCCGCGAAGGCCAGCCGCTGGTGGTGATCGACTATGCCCACACTCCCGACGCGCTGGAACAGGCGCTGACCTCGTTGCGCGCGCATGCCGCGGCACGGCTGTTCTGCGTGTTCGGTTGCGGCGGCGAGCGTGACCGCGGCAAGCGGCCGCAGATGGCTTCCATCGCCCAGACCCTGGCCGACGTGGTGATCGTCACCGATGACAACCCGCGCCACGAAGACGGCGACGCGATCGTGGCCGACATCCTCGCGGGCTTCATCGATACCGCCGCGGTGAGCGTGCAGCGCGACCGCGCCGCGGCGATTGCTCGCGCGGTGACCGAGGCCGGTGCGGACGACATCGTGCTGATCGCCGGCAAGGGCCACGAGGCCTGGCAGGACATCGCCGGCGTGCAACACCCCTTTGACGACACCGAAGTCGCGCGCGCGGCACTGGAACGGCGCGCGCGGTGCACGGATGCGCAAGGCTTGCCGGCGCAGGGTGCGCAGGAGCGCTCATGAAACGTCTGCAGTTGTCCGACATCGCCCGCATGACCGGTGGTCGCCTGCACGGCGAGGACCTCCCGGTGGACGCGCTGGCCACCGATACCCGCGCGTTGCCGGGCGGCGGCGCGGCATTGTTCGTTGCCCTGAAAGGCGGGAATTTCGACGGCCATGACCATGTGGTCGCGGCAGCCCGGGGCGGTGTGGCCGCAGCCCTGGTGTCGCGGCTGGTCGATGCGGATATGCCGCAGGTGCTGGTGGCCGATACCGAGCGGGCGCTGGGCGACCTCGCCGCGGCCGTGCAGCGCGATCGCCACACCGCGGTGGCCGCGATCACCGGCAGCAACGGCAAGACCAGCGTCAAGGCGCTGCTGCTGGAAATCCTCGTCCGCGCCGGTTCGACCTACGCCAATCCCGGCAACCGCAACAACGAGATCGGCCTGCCGCTGGCGGTGCTGGACGCGCCGGAAGATGCCCGTTACGCGGTCTACGAAATGGGCGCCGGCAAGCCCGGCGACATCGCCTATCTAACCGCGATCGCGCGTCCCGACGTGGCGTTGGTGAACAACATCGCGCCCGCGCATCTGGAGCGGATGGGCAGCCTGCTGGGCGTCGCCGATACCAAGGCCGCGATCTACGACGCCTTGCCGCCGCAGGGCGTGGCGGTGATCAATGCCGACGATGCGTTCGCCCCGTATTTCGCCGAGCGTGCGCACGGGCGCCGGTTGATCCGCTTCGGGCTGGAGGCGACCGCGGACATCCGCGCGCGCGACATCGTGGCGACCGCAGGTGGGTCGCGGTTCGGCCTGGTCACGCCTGCGGGCGAGGTCGCGATCGAGCTGTCGCTGCGCGGACGCCACAACGTGCGCAACGCGCTCGCCGCGGCTTCGCTGGCGTTGGCGCTGGGCGTGTCGCTGGATGCCATCGCGCAGGGCCTGAACGCGGCCCGGCCGGTCGCCGGCCGGCTGGTCGCCCACGAACTGGACAACGGCGCGGTACTGATCGACGACAGCTACAACGCCAATCCGGGCTCGCTGGCCGCGGCGATCGACACCCTGGCCGAGTC
>DATJBR010000292.1:0-1950 GCA_035515255.1 Lysobacter sp.
CGCAACGAACAGGCACTCGCCACCGCCGCCACGAGCTTCGACGATCGCGCCGGCTCGCTGGTAAGCGTCCTGCAGCTGGCGCATGCGGAACTGCAGACAGTGCTGGAATCCCGCGACCAGCAACGGCTGGCGCAATGGAGCGAGGCTTTCGGCGGGATATCGACGCAGACGCAGGCCCACGCCAGCGACACCATCGCCGAGATTTCCCGCCTTGTGGAAGCCGCCTCGGAAGCGCCCAGGGCCGCCGCCGAGGTGATTGCCGAACTGCGCCAGAAACTGTCCGACAGCATGGTCCGCGACAACGCCATGCTCGAAGAGCGCAGCCGCCTGCTGGGCACGCTGGAAACCCTGCTCGACGCCGTCAACCACGCCTCCACCGAACAGCGCACCGCCGTGGACGCACTGGTCGGCAGCACCGCCGATCTTCTCGAGCGCGTCGGCGCCCGCTTCACCGACCACATCGAAGCCGAGACCGGCAAGCTGGGCACCGCGGCAGCGCACGTCACCGCCGGTGCGGTCGAAGTGGCCAGCCTCGGCGACGCGTTCGGCGCGGCGGTGCAGGCGTTCGGCCAGTCGAGCGAAGCGCTGGGAGAACGCCTGCAGCACATCGAAGCCGCGCTCGACAAATCGCTCGCCCGCAGTGACGAGCAGTTGGCCTACTACGTCGCGCAGGCACGGGAGGTCGTCGACCTCAGCCTGCTGTCGCAGCAGCAGATCATCGGCGAGCTGCAACACCTCACCCGCGCGGCCGAGACCCAAGCCGGATGAGCGACGAGATCGAGCTGGAAGGCGAATCGACCTCGACCACCTGGGCCGCATTCGGCGACCTGATGTCGGTGTTGCTGGGCGCGTTCGTGCTGATCCTGGCCGGCGTCATCGGCGTGCAGCTGCAGCTGTCGAACCAGTTGGACGAAGCGCTCAAGCAGCGCCAGGCCGAAGCGCAGCGTCTGAAAACCCTGGAGCAGGCCCTCGCCGCACCGCTGGCTGCGGGCCGGGTCACCGTCATCAACGGCCGCATCGGCATCAGCGGCAGCGTGCTGTTCGCGCTCAACTCCGACCAGCTCCAGACCGAAGGCCGCGAACTGCTGCAGAGCCTGGCCGCGCCGCTGTCGGAGTACCTGCAATCGCGCGATGAGATCCTGATGGTGAGCGGCTTCACCGACGACCGACCGGTGCTGGACAGCAACCGCCGCTTCGCCGACAACCTCGAACTCTCCGCCGCGCGCGCGATGACCGTCACCCGCAGCCTGATCGCCGCGGGCGTGCCGGCTTCCTCGGTATTCGCCGCCGCGTTCGGTGCCGAACAGCCGGTCAGCTCCAACGACGACGAGGACGGACGCGCCAGAAACCGCCGGGTGGAAATCGCGCCGATTCCCAGACCGAAAACGAGCACGCTGAAGACGGGCACCGGGTCCGATGCCGGGTAACGCCGACATCCGCTCGCTGCTTGACGCCTGGCGCGAGCAGGGTGCCGACCGCGCAAACCCGTTGCGTTTTGGCGTGATCGCCGCCCTGGCGCAACGCGCAGACCGCCACGACGGCCCGGTGCGGCAACTGCTGCAGGACCGCCTCAAGGTTTTGGCGGACGACTACGCCAGCGCGATTGCCGGCACGGCCGCCACTGCCCCGAAGGCCGAAGGCATCGGCGTCCGGGCCCCCTGCCCGTTGCGGGAACTGCTCGATCACATCGGCGTTGCACAGAGACCGGCCGGCTTGCTTCCCGACACGGACGGCATGGCTGCCGCGTCCAAACCCGCCCTTGCACCACTGCCGGTACTGGATGAATTCCAACAACTCTGGAGCCGCATCCGCACCGACAGCCAGCTGCGGCAATCATTGGACTCGGCCCCGGAAGATGCCGGTCCGCTCCACTCCAGCACCCTGCTCCACCGCGCGATGAGCCTGATGCACGAAGCCTCGCCGGACTACCTGCAGCACTTCATCGCCTAC
>DATJBR010000293.1:0-2890 GCA_035515255.1 Lysobacter sp.
CGGGCGAAGTCCTTGCTGCCGCTGCCTTCGACCATGTAGCAGGCCAGCGTCCACGGGCTGCCCGAGAAGCCGATCAGCGGCACGGCGTTGTCCAGTTCGCGGCGGATCGTGCTGACCGCGTCCATCACGTAGCGCAGGTCGCTGCCCATGTCGGGCACGCCGAGCCTGGCGATGTCGGCCGCGGTGCGCACCGGGCGCTCGAACTTGGGGCCTTCGCCATCGACGAAGTACAGGCCCAGGCCCATTGCGTCGGGGATGGTGAGGATGTCGGAGAACAGGATCGCCGCATCCAGCGGGAACCGGCGCAGCGGCTGCAGGGTGACCTCGCAGGCCAGCTCCGGATTCTTGGCGAGGTTCATGAAACTGCCGGCCTGGGCGCGGGTGGCGCGGTATTCGGGCAGGTAGCGGCCGGCCTGGCGCATCAGCCAGACGGGCGTGTGGTCGACGGGCTCGCGGCGCAGGGCGCGCAGGAAGCGGTCGTTCTTGAGCGGGTTGGACAAGGCGGACTTGGACAGGGCAGAGCTGGACAAGGCAGGGTTCCTCGAAGAAGTCGGCGCCGGGTCGCGGCTGCACGGGGATGGTGAAAGGGGCGGGAAAGAAGTGTGGGCAGCGCTGACGGTGTCAGCGCGGAGCGTTGGCTCCCTGGCTGAACATCACGTGGAAGCCGCGCTTGAGTTGCTGGTCGCGTGCCTGTTCCAGTGCCGCCAGGGCGCTGTCGTGGTCCAGGAACTGCTCGCGGCGCACCTGGCTGCGCCCGCCGATCTGGCCGGATTCGCGCACCAGCATCCAGCCGCCCAACAGGTCGGGCTGCAGCATCAGTTGCACGAAGCGGGGCGCTTCGGGGCCGTCGGGGCGTTGTTGCAGGAGCAGGCGCATGGCCCGATTGTACGGGCTTGCGCAGGGGCCTGGCGGTGGCGGGTCTTCGACGGCGGGCCCGTCACTGCGTTGTTCCACTTCGCCGTATGGGTCTGAATGTCCACATGTTCGTTTGCCGACGTGCCGCCGGTCGACTCAGCCTGTCAGCACCGCCAGCACATCGCTGTCGTCCACACCGGCAACGATCCGCGCCGTGCCCGCGCCGTTTGACTGCAGGCCATCCCACAGGATGAAACGGATACCGATCGCGTCGGCCTTCTTGTCCAGCCGCATCCGGGCCAGCAGCGCGGACGGCGCGAGGCCGGCGGGCAGCGTGGTCGGTAGTCCCAGACGGTGCAGCAGGGTGCGCAGGCGCTCGGCATCGGCGGCCGGAGCCAGTCCCAGCGCGGTCGACAGGCGTGCCGCCAGCACCATCCCGACCGCCACCGCCTCGCCGTGGTTGAGCCCGTCGCCGTGGGTGCCGGCATAGCCCTGTTCGGTCTCGATGGCGTGGCCGAAGGTGTGGCCGAAGTTCAGTAACGCCCGGTCGCCGCGCTCCAGCGGGTCGCGCGCGACCACGGCGGCCTTGAGCGCGCAGCAGCGTGCGATCGCCTCGACCAGGACGGCGTCGTCGCGCGCCAGCAGTGCGTCGGCACGGGTTTCCAGCCAGTCCAGGAAGCCGGTGTCCCCGGCGTCCAGCGACGCGGCAATGGCGCCGTACTTGACCACTTCGGCCAGCCCGGCCCGCAACTCGCGGTCGGGCAGGGTGCGCAGCGTGTTGGTGTCGGCAATCACCGCACGCGGTGGATGGAACGCGCCGACCAGATTTTTGCCGGCCGGCAGGTCCACTGCGGTCTTGCCGCCGACCGAGGAGTCGACCATCGCCAGCAGTGTGGTCGGCAGCTGGATCACGTCGATGCCGCGCATCCAGCAGGCGGCGGCGAAACCGGCCAGGTCGCCGACCACGCCGCCGCCCAGCGCGATCACGGCCGCGTCGCGGGTCGCGCCGAGCGCGGCCAGCGCATCGAGCGCCTGGGCAAACCGGGCGAGGGTCTTTTCATGCTCGCCGGCGGGAATCACGAAGCGTGACACCGCCAGGTCGGGCGCCGCGGCAAGCAGGGCGACCTGCACCCGGTCGGCGTGCAGCGGCGCGACGTTGTCGTCACTGACCAGCAGCGCGTGGCGGCCGCGAAGCGTGGCGCAAAGGCGCGCGCCGTCGTCCAGCAGGTCGGGGCCGATCGCGATCGTATAGGGCTGGCTGTCGGCGACTTCGACGGTACGCAAGGCGCTCATGCCGGGACTCCGCGTTGCCAGTGCAACAGCAGTTGTCCGGCCAGTTGCGCGGCGGCTTCCATGGCGTCCAGCCCGTCGGTCGCGAAGCGCAGGTCGGCGACCTCGGCGTACAGCGGCGCGCGTTGTTCGGCGAGTTCGCGCAGCAGCGTGTCGCGGTCATCGCACTGCAGCAGCGGGCGGGACGTGTCGCCGGCCAGCCGTGCCAACTGGGTGGCCGGCTCGGCATGCAGGTGGACGACGAAGCCGCGCTTGCGCAACAGACGACGGTTGTCGGCGTCCAGGACCGCGCCGCCACCGGTGGCAATCAGCAGGCTGTCGGAGGGGCCTGCGACAACCAGCAGGTCGACCAGCGCCAGATGCTCGCGGCGGCGGAAACCGGCTTCGCCTTCGTGCTCAAAGATCGCGCTGATGTTGCCGCCGGCGCGCCGTTCGATCTCATCGTCGAGGTCCACCAGACGCAAGCCGGTATGGGCCGTCAGGTGATGACCGATGCAGGATTTCCCGGCTCCCATCGGGCCGACCAGGATCAGGTTGGGCGCAAGTTTCATGGCGCCGATTGTAGGGGCAGGGAGGACGCCCTACCCGGGGACCGTACCTGCGACCTTGCACGGTCTTAACGCTTGCGCACTTACGGTGTGGGTTCCGGTCGCATTGCGCGACATTTGCCCAGCAGGAGAGTCGCCATGTCGGTTGCCAAGGTCATCGAAATCAATTCCTCGTCGAGCAAGAGCATGGAAGACGC
>DATJBR010000294.1:0-3446 GCA_035515255.1 Lysobacter sp.
GATCAGCTCGACGTGGTCTTCCTGGCGCCGCGCCTCATTGGCAATGGCTTGGGCAAGTTCGGGATCAAAACCTTCGATACGTGCATCGCGCGGGAACATTGCCACTCCGGGATCAGATGGGGAAAGAGACCCCGGAGTTTATCCCCGCAGGAGGGGTACGGGCCACGCCGTCACTGGTTTCGCACGCATCGGGAAAAGCGCCAGCTGGACGAAGAGTGCCTTCCGGGCATCCCGAACAGTCGCTCCACGATATTCGCTTGGTGTTCGGGACACCCGGCAGGCGCACCCGAACTTCTCGGTGACCGATGGAAAGGCAGGCCCACGCAAACCGGAAGCCGTTGTCCCGCAGAACCCAGCAAATGAATTGCCGACGCGGCGTCCTGGCGGAGTGTTGCGGACAGCGGACCATGGATGGTCCGCGGCGGTGAGTGCGGGCAGGAAGCCCGCCCGAACCGGGCAGCAAGCACCCCGACAGGGCGTCGCTGCAGCCGAAGCCGTTGAAGCTGCCCTTGCTTTGGGCATTGGCTGTCGCTTCTACCGCCACGCCCTCCGCGAACCCCAACCCACCCTGACCCGGCCCCATGCACGAACCCCCGGTATCCGGGATAATGGCCGGCTATCGAATCTTCCCGGCCCCTGCCTGCACGCAGGGCGTCGCCGTCTGCCTGCGGAGCCCCCGAATGTCGCAATACATCTACACCATGAACGGCGTCAGCAAGACCGTTCCGCCCAAGCGCCAGATCATCAAGGACATCTCGTTGTCGTTCTTCCCCGGCGCCAAGATCGGCCTGCTCGGGCTGAACGGCTCCGGCAAGTCGACGGTGCTGAAGATCATGGCCGGCGTCGACCAGGACTTCACCGGCGAGGCGCGCCCGGCCAAGGGCATCAAGGTCGGTTACCTGGCCCAGGAGCCACAGCTCAACCCCGGGCACACGGTACGGGAAGCGGTCGAGGAAGGGCTGGGCGAGGTGATCAATGCCCAGGCCGCGCTGGACAAGGTCTACGAGGCCTACGCCGACGAGAACGCGGACTTCGACAAGCTCGCCGCCGAGCAGCAGCGCCTGGAGGCGATCCTCGCCACCGGCGATGCGCACACGCTGGAGCACCAGCTGGAAGTCGCCGCCGACGCGCTGCGCCTGCCGCCGTGGGAAGCCATCATCGGCAAGCTGTCGGGTGGCGAGAAGCGCCGCGTCGCGCTGTGCCAACTGCTGCTGCAGAAGCCCGACATGCTGCTGCTGGACGAACCGACCAACCATCTGGACGCCGAATCCGTCGAATGGCTGGAACAGTTCCTGGCCCGCTACAGCGGCACCGTGGTCGCGGTCACCCATGACCGCTACTTCCTCGAGAACGCGGCCGAGTGGATCCTCGAACTCGACCGCGGCCGCGGGATTCCGTGGAAGGGCAACTACACCGCCTGGCTGGAGCAGAAGTCCGAGCGTCTGAAGCAGGAAGAGTCCGGCGAGAAGGCTCGCCAGAAGGCGCTGGCCAAAGAGCTGGAATGGGTGCGCAGCAACGCCAAGGGCGGCCGCACCAAGGGCAAGGCGCGCATGGCGCGGTTCGAGGAACTCAACTCGGTCGAGTACCAGCGCCGCAACGAGACCAACGAGATCTTCATTCCGCCGGGCGAGCGTCTGGGCAACTCGGTGATCGAGTTCAAGAACGTGTCCAAGTCGTTCGGCGACCGCCTGCTGATCGACGACCTGAGTTTCATCATTCCGCCCGGCGCGATCGTCGGCATCATCGGCCCCAACGGCGCCGGCAAGTCGACCCTGTTCAAGATGATCACGGGCCAGGAAACGCCCGACCAGGGCGAGATCACCCGCGGGCCGTCGACCAAGGTCGCCTATGTCGACCAGAGCCGCGAGACGCTGGAAGGCGACCACAACGTGTTCCAGGAAATCTCCGGCGGCGCGGACATCCTCAACATCAACGGCATCGAGATCCAGTCGCGCGCCTACCTGGGCCGCTTCAACTTCAAGGGGCAGGACCAGCAGAAGCTGGTGGGCACGCTGTCCGGCGGTGAGCGCGGCCGACTGCATCTGGCCAAGACCCTGTTGCAGGGCGGCAACGTGCTGCTGCTCGACGAACCATCCAACGATCTGGACGTCGAGACCCTGCGCGCGCTGGAAGACGCGATCCTGGAGTTCCCCGGCTGCGCGGTGGTGATCAGCCACGACCGCTGGTTCCTGGACCGCATCGCCACCCACATCCTCGCCTTCGAGGGCGACTCGCACGTGGAGTACTTCCAGGGCAACTACCGCGAATACGAGGAAGACAAAAAGCGTCGCCTTGGCGAGGAAGGCGCACAGCCCAAGCGCCTGCGGTTCAAGGCGCTGAAGTGACGGATCGGCCCGCACCGCAGGTGCGGCTTTGCCGATACGAAAGCGGGGATCCATGGACGTATGCGAGCCGCTGGCTCGCGCCCGATCGAACGCCCGAGCGTCATGCGCGAGGGCGGGGGATTGCAGGATCCAGGGACGTCGCCTTTATTGTTGCGTTGCTATTGCGGCCGCACTGATCCTGCAAGTGAAGAAGCCGAAGGCGCGATCCCCGAGCGTTTGAGGAATGCGCCGGTCGCGACTGACGTCGCTCCTACGCTACGAGTCGGTGAGACGCTGGTGATTGGTTGATCCCGGAGAAACGAACATGACCTTCATGCAGACCCTGAAACAACGCTGGTCCGACGCCGACTCGCTGGTCTGCGTCGGCCTCGATCCGGAGCCGGCGAAGTTTCCGGCGCAGTTCGCCGACGATCCCGATGCGGTGTTCCACTTCTGCCGCGACATCGTCGACGCGACCGCCGAGCACGCCTGCGCGTTCAAGCCGCAGATCGCCCATTTCGCCGCGCTGGGCGCGGAGGCCGCGCTGGCACGGCTGATCGCGCACATCCACGCCAGCCACCCCGGCATCCCGGTGATCCTGGACGCCAAACGTGGCGATATCGGCAGCACCGCGCAGCACTACGCCAGCGAGGCGTTCGACCGCTACCACGCCGATGCGGTGACCGCAAACCCGTATCTGGGCCGCGATTCGATGCAGCCGTTCCTGGATCGCGCCGACCGCGGCGTGGTGATCCTGTGCCGCACCTCCAATCCCGGCGCGAGCGACCTGCAGGACCTGCTCGTGAGCGGCGACGGTATCGAACGACCGCTGGAGCGCCCGCTGTACCAGCACGTCGCCGAAACCATCGCACGCGACTGGAACGGTCACGGCAACTGCGCGCTGGTGGTCGGTGCGACCTGGCCGGAACAACTGCGCGAAGTGCGCGCGATCGTCGGCGACCTGCCCTTCCTGGTCCCCGGCGTCGGCGCCCAGGGCGGCGATGTCGAGGCGGTGGTGAAGAACGCGAAAACCAATGATGGCACCGGCCTGATGGTCAGCTCCTCGCGCGCCGTGTTGTACGCCTCGGCTGGCGAGGACTTCGCCGAAGCGGCGGCGGACGT